>JAGPEW010000079.1 GCA_018056825.1 Candidatus Sordicultor aquaticus | reverse complement strand
ATCCCCATTTCTTACCCCTCTTCTCTACGGCCTAGGCTAAAGAAATTTCCCAAACCCCGGGAAGCAAAATTACCAGGCCTTATCATATTCCCATGGATTTTGGAGCTAACTATACCACCAAGGTATATTTACCCATAAATACTATAATCTTGTAAGTTACAAAGCTAAGGGGTAAGAAATAGTATATTTAAAATCTTCCTAAAAGAACAGCTCTTATCGTGAAGCCTTGATGACCTGGTCAATAATTTTGAGAAACTCTTTATTGGAGCGGGTATTCTTCATCCGCTCAATAACCATCTGAGTGGCTTCTTGAGCTTCCACAGTGGATAAAAGTTTTCTCAACATCCAGATTCTCTCTAAATCTTCTTTCTTTATCAAGAGTTCTTCTTTCCGAGTTCCCGAACGATGAATGTCTATAGCCGGGAATATACGACTTTCTGCTAAGGCACGATTTAAGTGAAGCTCCATATTGCCTGTCCCTTTAAACTCTTCGTAAATTACCTCATCCATTCTTGAGCCAGTATCAATCAGAGCAGTGGCTATAATGGTTAAGCTACCACCCTCCTCAATGTTACGAGCTGCTCCAAAGAAACGTTTAGGCCAATGAAGAGCGGAAGAATCAATTCCTCCAGAAAGAGTTTTTCCGGTAGTGGGAATTACCAAGTTATTCGCTCGAGCTAAACGGGTAATACTATCTAAAAGGATAACCACGTCTTTCCCTTCTTCCACTAAACGTTTAGCTCGCTCTAAAGTGAGCTCGGCTACTCGGAGATGGTTTTCTGGTTTCTGGTCAAAAGTAGAAGCAATTACTTGCCCTTTGACTGAGCGTTCCATCTGAGTAACTTCTTCTGGCCGCTCATCCACCAAAAGAACAATTAACACCACCTCAGGGTAATTGGCCATTATACCATTAGCGATTTTCTCCAAAAGCACCGTTTTTCCCGCCTTAGGAGGAGAAACTATCAACCCTCTTTGTCCTTTCCCAATGGGAACAAACAGGTCAATGATGCGAGTAGAAATCTCCTCGGGAACCGTTTCTAAAACTAACTGTTCATCGGGAAAAATAGGGGTGAGGTTCTCAAAAAGAGGGCGTTTTTTAGCCTGGTCTGGGTCTTCATCGTTTATAGCTTCAATTCGCAAAAGGGCATAGTACCTTTCTCCTTCTTTAGGAGGACGCACCTGTCCCGCTATTTTGTCTCCTACACTTAACATAAAACGCTTAATTTGAGAAGGAGAAACGTAAACATCACTATCGCTGGGACTAAAATCATCAGAGGTTCGCAAAAATCCGTAACCTTCCGGGGTGATTTCCAAAACTCCTTCGCTAAATAAATACCCCTTAGACTCAGCAGATTTTTTAAGAATTTCAAATACTAAATCATTTTTTCTTTTACGACTATAACCAGATATACCCAAACTCTGGGCGATTTCAAACAATTCAGCATTAGTTTTCTTTTTTAAATCGGCCAAAGAAAACTGAGTAGTGGGTAATTTTTTCTCGGTTTCCTTCTCTTTTTCTTCTACTAACTCTTTCACCTGGTTATCATTACTATCCACTTCTATTTCCTCCTGTTATTTTTTTAAAATTCTCTCCGCTACCTGAACGTGGCCTACTTTATCTACGTCAAACCCCATTTCTGGGTAGGGAGTAATAATAGCTAAAGCTTTTATACCTAACACTTTGTCCACTCTCTCTTCTACATCCTTAATAGTTAATTGCTTGGTGAGATATTTAAAAATTATTTTTGCCCCTATCAAGCGAGCCAGAGCAAGGGGATTTTTACGGTTTTCGACTATTCTAGAAAGCCACTCCTTTTTCTTTTCCATCATCTGGGGATTGAGAAATAACACATCACCACCGGTAAAGCATCCATCTCGTAAGCATACAAAAGTTCTTTGAGAATCATTTAACTTTTTTTCATAAACTTCTCGACGGATAATAGGATAATAAAAATCAGCTTCTTCTTTACTACATCTCAATAAAAAATCTTCTACCATTTCACCTTTTAAAAGGGGTAAGTCACTACCAACTACTAAAACTTTCTCTTTAGTTTGTAAAGCTTCTAAACCTTTCCAAGCGCTCTCTAGGGGGTTTTTCCCTGGCGGGACTACTTCCTCAACTAAACCACCAATCCGACACTTTATTTCCTTTACTGATCCAACTACTATAATTCTTTTAATCGAAGAAACACTTTTGAGGGCTTCTATTACATACTCTATCATAAATTTATCCTTTATGACAAGTAGGGACCGGTTAATAACTCCAAATTTTTTTTCAATCTCTCCCCCTTCGCCGCCAGCTAAAACTATGGCATCAGCCATAATTCCTCCCCCCTTCTTCCTTTCCCCAAGTAGAAGTTAAAACCACTCTAACTCCCGAAGAGGAAATCTCTTTCACTATTTTTTCACCTTCTTCCTCACTCTCTACCACTCCCACTAAGGTAGAACCACTACCACTCATAAACACTTTTTTACATCCTAATTCTAAAAGTAATCTTTGGTAAGAAGCTAAAACTGGAAAGCACTGAAAAATCACTTCTTCAAAATCATTCCAAATTATTTCCTCTATGATCTCCGGATTTTTCGTTTTTAAAAATTCCTCCAGAGCTATCTCCGGTTTTTTATTTCTTCTAATCTCTCTTTTTTTCTCCTCCCAACACTGATAAGCCCAGGCACTAGAAATAGAAAGAGGAGGGAAAAGTAAAATCAAAGACCGGCGAGGAGCAAAAAACAGAGGTTCTACCTCTTCTCCTCTTCCTCCCACCCGGGCAAAAGGAGTTCCCCGAGCAAAAAAAGGAATATCTGAACCTATCCGAATAGCAATAGCTTTAGTTTCTTCCCAACTTAAATCTAACTTAAAAACGGAATTAATCAATTGTAAAATAGAAGCTACATTGCTGCTTCCTCCCCCCAGTCCGCTTCCGAGGGGAATATTTTTTTTAATCTTTATATTGAACCCCACTTCCCGGAGAGAAGGAGCTATTTTACGCAACTCCGTTAATAATTTGCCCAGAATACTATCCTCCCCGGTGGGAATGGGAAAATTACAGGTAATACAGTCTCTTTCTCCTAAAGAAACTTCAATTTCATCCCCAAAGGCAATTCTTTGCATCAGTGATTCAATTCTATGATAACCATCGGGGAGGGTTTCGCCAATTTTTAAAAACCAGTTGATTTTACCATAAGAAGGTAAAACAAATTTTTCACACACTGATGTTTGCACCTAAATCAACGGGAAAAAGGTGTATCTCTTCCTGAAAATGAAAAGGCAAACTCTGGAGCGATTTCTGAAAAGTAGAGGTATCACCTCGCACTAAAATAGAAAGCTTACCCCAAGAAGAATTTCCCTTTTCTGCAGGCAATTTCTTTTTTACCTCTTGAGCACAAGCCCAGCCGGGGTCCACTACTTCCAAATCTCTTCCCACCAACTCTTGGAAAAGCCAGCTAATAAGAGAAAAATGAGTACAGCCCATAATCAAGGTATCTATTCCCTTTTCCTTTAGAGAAATCAATCTACTTTTGATTTGTTTTTTCCACTCCGGACTATTAAATTCTCCCTTTTCTACCGCACTAACAAAGTCTGGCCAAGCCTCTTCTACCACTTCTAGGGTGGGGTTAATTTCTTTTAGAGTTTTACGAAAGGCTCCCGCTTTCACCGTAGCTCGGGTAGCTAATACTCCTATTTTACCTTGCTTGGTTACTTTTACTGCCTCCCGGCAAGCCGGCTGAACAATCCCCATAATCGGAGCTGCTACCAGCTGAGCCAGATCCGGAAGACAAAGGGAGCTAAGAGTGCCACAGGCAGTAATTACTAATTTTACTTTTCTCTGAGATAAATAACCAATAATTGGCTTTACTATTTCCAACAGCTCCTCCTTGCTTTTTTCTCCATAGGGGAAGTTAAGAGGATCAGCTATATACACGATATCTTCTGCTGGTAAAAGAGCCCTAACTGCACTTACTACACTTAAGCCACCGATACCCGAATCAATTATTCCCAGAGGATGTTTGAATTCCAAGTCTATCTCCCCTTTTTTTGTCGATAGTTGTAAGCTGCTTCCACAAAACCCCGGAATAAAGGATGCGCTCGATTAGGTCGAGATTTAAACTCCGGATGAAACTGCACTCCTACAAAGAAAGGATGGTTTTTTAACTCTATTATTTCCACTACCTGATAATCAGGATTATAGCCAGCCATTCGTAACCCTGCTTTTTCCAGCTTACCTACAAACAAGTTGTTAAGCTCATAGCGATGGCGATGCCTTTCCCAAACTTCTTCCCTCAAATACAGAGACTTACTTATAGAGCTTTCTAATATACACCGATAATTACCCAACCGCATAGTCCCGCCCATTTTTTGGGTATCTTTTTGAGAAGGTAATAAATCAATCACCGGATAAAGAGTTGAGGGGTCGAATTCAGTAGAATGAGCACTAGAGAAATGAAGAACATTTCGAGCAAACTCAATCGCTGCTACCTGCATTCCCAAGCATATCCCCAAAAAAGGGACCTCTTTTTCTCGGGCATATCGAACAGCTTGAATTTTACCTTCTATTCCTCGCTGACCAAAACCACCAGGAATAATTATACCATCTACTTCAGAAAGAAAACAGCTCACCTCATCACCCTCTAAATTTCCTGCTTCTATGGGTTTAATGTTTACTTTTGATCCCAGCTCTATCCCTCCGTGTTTGAGTGCTTCGCAAACGCTCAGATAAGCATCTTTTGATTGGGTGTATTTTCCCACCAAACCAATGTTTACTTCTTTGTTTACTTCCTTAAACTGCTGAACAATTTGAGACCATCCTTTTAAATCAGAAGGAGTGGAATCCATTTCTAATCGATTGACTATCAGGTCTCCTACATTTTTCTCTTCCAAAATGAGAGGCACCTCATAAATGGAATCAGCATCCATAAGGGGAATGATAGCCTCTTTATCCAGATCGCAAAACAGAGAAATCTTAGCCATTACTTCTGAGGTTATAGGATGAGAAGAGCGACAAACTATTATATCGGGTTGGATGCCAATACTCCGAAGCTCTTTTACGCTATGTTGAGTAGGTTTGTATTTTAGCTCTCCCTCTGGTTCAAGATAAGGCACCAAAGTCACATGAACATAAAGACAATTGCTTTTCCC
>JAGPEW010000078.1 GCA_018056825.1 Candidatus Sordicultor aquaticus | reverse complement strand
AGGTAATAGAGTAGCAATGTAGTAATTATGCTTTTGAGGGCGGGTAAATTCTCTTAAGTTCATTACCCCTGAGTGTTTCTGCAAGGAATCCAGAATATAAGATGATGTTCCCCTTTATAACCCTCGGAGATTGCCACGCATTGATGTGAAGAGCTCATCATTACCTGGTGTAATATCTTGGAAAAAATAAACAAAGTATAAGAAAGAAGCATGGTACAATGAATTTTGCGGTTAACTATATGAAATGAGATAAAACTTGCCTGTTCTGGTAAAATATAGGAGTTGCTAAATTGATTATATATTTTCAAAAAGGAGGATAAAATTGTTAGGAAGGGAAAGAGCCTTGAGAGCATTGCATCATCAGGTTCCGGATAGGATTCCCCTAGATTTGGGAAGCACTAACTGTACTACTATGACCAAAGTAGCCTATGACAATTTGAAAAAATATTTAGGAATAGAAAAAGAGACTAAGTTTATGATGGAAAACTTTCAAATTGTTTTTATTGATGAAGAAGTGCTTAAGGTTTTGGAGATAGATACTCGGGGTATTCATCCTCAACCCGTTTTTTTCAAAAAAGTAGTAGATGAGAGAACCTATTTTAACGAGTTTGGTATTAAGTATCATATGCCCGAAGGTGGACTTTATTATGACATGATAGAGCATCCCTTAGCAGGAAAAAACATAGAAGAGCTAAGAGACTATGAATGGCCAGACCCGGCTAAAACTATGAATCTCTCCGGGGTGAGGGAAAAAGCAAAAAATCTTAAAGAGAGCAATGAATATCTTTTGGTAGGAGATATGATTGATACCGGCATTTTTGAACCTTGCTGGTATCTCCGAGGGTTTGAAAATTTTTTGGTAGACCTTCTAATCGATGTAGATTTTGTTACTACTTTGTTAGAGGGAATGTACAATTATCAGTTAAAGAAATATTCTCTTTTTCTTCAGGAAGTAGGGGAGTTTTTAGATGTGATTTTTGTGGGCGATGATTTAGCTACTGCTGAAAGCGTGATAATGAGTCCCAAAACTTATCGGGAAATAATTAAACCTTACCATCAGGAATATTTTAAAAATTTGAAGAAAATGGCTCCTCAGGCTCAGCTTCTTTATCATTCCTGCGGAAGTATTTTTTCTTTCATTCCTGATTTAATAGAAGTGGGAGTAGATATCTTAAATCCAGTTCAGGTTTCAGCTCAGAATATGGATACTAAAACATTAAAGGAAAAGTTTGGAGAAGAGCTCTCTTTTTGGGGAGCAATAGATACTACTCGAGTTCTTCCTCAAGGAACGGAGGAGGAAGTAAAAAGAGAAGTAAGGAAAAGAATAGATGATTTAGGACCGGAAGGATATGTTTTAACTTCGGTACATGACATTCAACCCGATGTTCCTCCGGAAAATATAGTGGCTATGTTTGAAGAAGCCAAAAAGTATGGAGTATTTTCTCTCTAACTAAGAAGGCTGATATGGTGTTATTATCCGAGAGTAGAGAGTCAATCTCTCTCTGGGAAAGAGCGCGAAAGAAAGTAGCGAGTCTTTCTCCCGCCACTTTAATACTTTTAGGTTTTGCAGTTATTATTTTCAGTGGAACACTTGCTCTGCTTTTACCTTTTATGGTAACTCCAGGGAACAAACTGCGTTTTATAGATGCTTTGTTTACCGCTACTTCTGCTACTTGTGTTACTGGTTTAGTAGTAGTAGACATCGCTACTTTTTTCTCTTTTTGGGGACAATTGGTGATTCTTGTGCTCATTCAGGTTGGAGGGTTGGGGTATATGACTTTAAACACTATTTTAGCCTTAGCCCTTCGGCGGAGAATCGAGTATCGAACTCGATTAGCTATTCGTGATTCTTTTAGCTTGGATTTCCCAGGAGGAGTGGTACGTTTTGTCCTTTCCGTCTTGAAGTACACTTTTTTAATTGAGGGAATAGGTTTTCTAATTCTATTTTTAAATTTCTTGCGCTACTTTACGCCAAGAGAAGCTCTTTTCCCTGCTATTTTCCACTCTATTTCTGCCTTTTGTAATGCTGGTTTTTCGTTATTTAGCAATAACTTAGAAGGTTTTGTTCTGGATCCAGTAGTTAATTTTACAATTATGGGGCTTATAATACTGGGAGGTCTCGGTTTTGTGGTAATTCGAGAGATAGTGGAAAAACGTAGTTTGTCAAGCTTACATTCTCGAGTAGTGGTAGGGACTACTTTATTTTTAATTATTTTGGGAACGGTCTTAATTTTACTTTTAGAGTGGGATAATCCTGCTACTTTGGCTAAGCTTCCCTGGGGAGGAAAAATAATGGCCAGTCTTTTCCAGGCTGTTACCCCGCGAACAGCTGGTTTTAATACCATTCCTATAGGTAGTTTGCGGGAAGCTCCGGCTTTTCTTATAATTTTGCTTATGTTTATTGGTGCTTCTCCGGGAGGAACAGGGGGGGGAGTAAAAACTACCACTTTTGCTTTACTTTGGGGAATGGTAGCAAGTGTGATAAGGGGAGGAGATAGGGTGGAGCTATTTCATCGCCGAGTGGCACCGATCGTCATATCTCGAGCTGTAAGTGTGGTAGTTTTAGCTTCCTTCCTGGTTTTTGGAGTGACTATGGTTTTGTTGGTTACTCAATCTGCTCATTTTTTAGATGTTTGCTTTGAAGTGATTTCGGCTTTTGGCACGGTGGGCCTCTCTCGAGGGATCACACCCAACCTTTTAGACTTGAGTAAGATTCTAATTGTCATTACTATGTATGTGGGAAGGGTAGGGATTATGACTTTAGTAATGGTGCGACCTACTCGGGAAAAAGAGTTAATTACTTATCCAGAAGATAGAGTTCTTATTTAGGAGGTATAAATTTGTTTGATAAAGTATTGATAGCTAATCGAGGAGAGATAGCTTTACGAGTAGTTAGAGCTTGTAGAGAGCTGGGAATTAAGACGGTAGGAGTGTTTTCTGACCCAGATTATAATCTTTTGCATTTGAAGTTTGTAGATCAGAAAGTGGCTTTGGGAGGAAGCTTACCTCAAGATACTTATTTGAACGAAGAAAAAATTATTCGTGCTTGTGAGTTAACCGGGGCTAGCGCTCTTCATCCTGGTTATGGTTTTTTATCTGAAAATGCTGAGTTTGCCAGAAAATTAAAAGAGAGAGGCATTGCTTTTATCGGGCCGGATGCGGATTTATTAGAACGGATGAAAAATAAATTACAGGCTAAAAGAATTCTAGAAGAAGCTGGAATACCAGTAGTTCCTGGCTCTTTAGAACCTATTAAAAATGAGAAGGGGGCAAAAGAGGTAGCCGAAAAAATAGGTTATCCTCTTTTTCTCAAAGCTTCCCGGGGAGGAGGAGGAAGAGGAATTAGGGTAGTGAAGGAACCTCATCAATTAGCTGAGGCTTTAGAAAGCGCGAAACGAGAAGGAAAATTAGCTTTTGGCAGTGAGGAGGTGTATATGGAAAAACTTTTGACCAAAGCTAGGCACGTAGAAGTGCAAATTGTAAGAGATAAGGAGGGTAGAGTAAGTCACCTAGGAGAGAGAGAATGTTCTTTGCAGAGGAGACAGCAGAAAATTTTAGAAGAAGCTCCTGCTCCTTTTTTAACTGAGGAAACGAGAAGTAAGTTACGGGATACAGCAATAAAAGTAGCAGAGGTACTGGATTATACTACTTGCGGAACAGTGGAGTTTCTGATAACTGAAGACGGTTCCTTTTATTTTATGGAGCTTAATGCTCGTATTCAGGTAGAACATCCGGTTACAGAAATGATTTCAGGAATAGATTTAGTAAGGGAGCAAATTGGTATTGCGGGAGGAGAGAAATTATCTTTTACTCCGGAAGAACTTTTTTTACGAGGGCACGCTCTAGAGATGAGGATAAATGCAGAAGATGTAAATCATAATTTTTCTCCCTCTCCGGGTAAAATCTCTCGCTTTGATATCCCTCGAGGGCCAGGAATTAGAGTGGATTCTCATTGTTATTCTGGTTATGAGGTTCCCCCTTATTACGATTCCCTGTTGGCTAAATTGATAGTATGGGACTGCGACCGGGATTTTGCCATCCGCCGAGCCCGAGAGGCTTTGCATTCTTTTATGGTAGAAGGTGTTTCTACTACTATTCCTTTTCATATGAGAATTTTGCAAAACAAAGATTTCAGAGCTGGTAATTTACATACTAGGTTTCTAGAAGAAAATTTGGAAGAATACTAAAGTACCAAGGAGGAGTAAATTTTATGAAGCTTAAAACTTTCCCCGGGGGTGTACACACCCCTACTTTTAAAGAGCTTACTGCTGCGAAACCCATTAAAGAGTTTTCTCTTCCTTCTCGAGTAGTTCTACCTCTTCTTCAGCATGCCGGTGCTCCCTTATCCCCTTTAGTCCAAAAGGGAGATAAGGTAAAAAGAGGACAGAAAATTGCTGATATAGAAGCTTTTATTTCTGCTCCTCTGCATTCCCCCTTAGCTGGTACAGTAGCAGGAGTAGAAGATTATTTCCATCCTCTACTGGGTAGGTTTCCTGCCCTAATCATAGAGAATGATGGCTCGGGAGAAGAAGAAAGAAAAGACCCCCTTTCCAATATTGAAAGTAAAGACCCCGCCTTTCTCCGGGAATGGATTAGAGAAGGAGGAATGGTAGGTTTGGGAGGAGCAGCTTTCCCTACTCATGTTAAAGTTTCTCCCCCCTCAGGTAAAAAAATTGATAGTTTTATTTTGAATGGGTCAGAGTGCGAACCTTACTTAACCTGTGATTACCGGGTGATGGTAGAAAGACCATCTACTATTTTGGCTGGCTTGCGAGTTTTAGTGCGGGCTTGTGGGGCAGAAAGAGCTTTTATAGGGATAGAAGAAAATAAAATTGAGGCTATAGAAAAATTTAGCAAGTTGGTAAAAGACCTTCCTTTTCCTACTCAAGTAGTTCCTCTTCTTACTAAATACCCTCAAGGTTCCGAGAAGCAATTGGTTTTTTCTATCTTGAGAAGAGAAGTTCCTCCTGGAGGATTGCCCCTGGATGTGGGAGCAGTGGTAAATAATGTCCAAACCAGCTGGGGCATAGGAAGGATGGCTGAAGAAGGCCTTCCTCTCATAGAGAGAGTCATAACTGTAACCGGAGATTGCCTTAAGAATTCAGAAAATATCCAGGTGCCCTTAGGAACTGTTTTATCAGACCTTGTAGAT
>JAGPEW010000077.1 GCA_018056825.1 Candidatus Sordicultor aquaticus | reverse complement strand
GCTACTATAAAGCCACTCACCGGGTCTACAGCATAAAGAGATTTTTCTATAGGAGATTCAGGCTCAACACCAGTGGCGAGTGGATTGTGAGCTTCCACTGCTCTAATGACTTCCTCAGGGAGACCTGCTTCTTTAAGTATTTTTGCTCCCTTCCTACCGTGTTCGGTAGGCTTATCTTTGGTTTCCTCATAATCTATATCATGCAAAAGACCAGCTAAAGCCCATTCCTCTTCGTCTTCTCCCCAGTGACGGGCCAAAAACTGCATAATGACTTCACAAGCTATACAATGTTTTAAAAGATTGTGATTCTTCAAGTATTTTTTTAATAAATCCCAGGCTTCTTTTCTTTCCATTTATTTACTCAAATAATCCAAAGGGTTAAGACATTTACCACTTTTCCTCACTTCAAAGTGAACATGGTAAGCAGTAGCATTTCCTGTCATCCCCACTCGAGCAATGGCATCTCCCTGGTTTACCTTTTGTCCCTTATTAACCAAATTAACCGAATTATGAGCATACAAAGTTTGCCAACCATCCTGATGGTCAACTATTACTACTCTACCATAGCCATTCATCCATCCACTAAAAGAAACTACTCCGCTACGAGAAGCTTTAATTAGCGTACCTGAGGAGGCTAAAATGTCAACCCCAGAGTGAAGTCTTCCCCCTCGCATACCAAAAGTGGAAGAAACTCGGCCAGAAACGGGCCAGAGAAAAGAACTACTCGCCTTCTCATAACTTTTAGGAAGATAAGAGGGAATACGAATACTTTGTCCTATTTTCAAAGTACTCTTCTCGCTAAGATTGTTGACTCTCATCAAATCTTGGAGGGAAACTCGATAACGACGAGATATTCCCCATAAAGTGTCTCCAGATTGTATTCGATAAACTTCGTAGCTCTCCTCTTTTGCTGAAGCAGAAGCAACACGCACCTGAGGAATAGTAAGTTTCATACCAATGGAGAGGATGCTATTAGCAGTCAAACGATTAGCTTTCATAATGGAATCCATATCCACTCCATAAAGGCGAGATATCAACCACAAAGATTCTCCCTCTTTTACTATGTGAGTAACACTAGATGATGCAGCGAGAGTTACGCTTTCCTTGCCCGAAGAAGGTAAAACAATCTTCTGCCCCACCCGGAGGACAGATTTTTCCGATAGACCATTCGCTTTTAAAAGAGAAGAAATAGGAATATTAAATTTACGAGATATTCCCCACAGAGTGTCTCCAGCTTTAACCTGATATACTGCTTCACTACTTCCTTCTTCTAGTTTAATTTTCATTCCCACTCGGAGGATAGATTTTTCCGTGAGATTATTAAGTTGCAGAAGCTTTGCTAGAGGTATTTGATAACGACGAGATATGGACCACAGAGTATCTCCTGATTCTACTACGTGATAACTCTCTGCCCAGGCAGTAGAAACCCAAACATTGATCAAAAATAGAAACAGGAAGAAAAATCGCCTCTTTGACCCCATCATCATCTCCTCCTCAAAGCTAATACTAATTTTTTACCACTTAGTTCCCATTCCCTGCTAGTCATTTCTCCTCCTCCATCACTGAACAAAGAAAGAGAAGAAGCTAAAACCTCGCTTTGGATTAGGGAACTATATTTTTTTATTAAATCTACCCATTCTGGGTCAGTTCCTTCTTTAATTTGTAATTCAATTCGATCTTCTACTTCTAAACCAGCTTCTTTACGCCAAACCTGGATGGTATGGATTAAATCTCTCACCATTCCTTCTTCCTGAAGCTCTGAGTCCAAGGAAGTGTCTAAAATAACCGCATATTCTCCTTCACTTTCCACTGCCAGACCTTCCTTAGCTTGCAATTCTAACTCCACTTCTTCTCGCTGTAGTATAATATTTTCTCCCTCTAAAAGCAAAGATATTTCTCCGCTTTCCCAAAACTGACGGCTTTTATCTTCTTCTAAGTTTTTTAATAATCGGGATATTTCTTTCACTTTTTGACCATAACGAGGGCCTAAAACAGAGAACCGAGGTTTTAGAACAACAGTAACCTCAGCAGGAAGATGAGAAATCCATTCTATCTCTTTAACATTTAATTCCTCTTGAATAATAGAAGTAAAAGGAAAAGCCCAGTCTCTTTCTTTCTCATTGGGCACCACTAAAATTGCCCGGCGAAGAGGCTGTCTAAGTTTAATATTTACTTTATTGCGAACTGAACGACCTAAATTAGTAAGTTTCCTTACCACTTCCATAGCTGATAGCAACTCTTTATCTACGTTTTCCCCTTCTACTTGAGGATAGTTCTCTAAATGAACACTTTCTTTCTTTCCCTGGACATCAGCTTCTAAAGTTTGGTAGAGCAACTCCGATGTCGCAGGAACAAAAGGAGCTAGAAGTCTAGTCAAACTGGTGAGAACTTGATAAAGGGTGTGGTAAGCACTCACTTTGTCCTCATCTTTTTCCGCTTTCCAAAAACGGCGGCGAGAACGTCTGATGTACCAATTGCTCAAATCCTCCACTACAAAGTCTTCTATAGCTTTACTTGCTCGAGAAACTTCATAAGAGTCTAAACATTCTCGCACTTCTCTTATCAGTTCTTCCAGGCGAGATATGATCCATCGGTCAAAAACAGTTCTTCTTTCTAAGGGTAAAAAAGAGGCTGGTGGCTCATATCCATCAATATTAGCATAAAGGATAAAAAAGTTAGTCACATTCCACAAGGTGTCAAAAAATTTACTAAGTACTCCCCTTATTGCTTCTTTTCCAAATCTCTTAGGCACCCAGGGAGGAGAAACAGAAAAAACATACCAGCGCACCACATCGGCTCCATAGTTTTCAATTAAATCCCAAGGATTGACGACGTTGCCTATGTGCTTGCTCATTTTTTGCCCTTTTTCATCCAATCCTAATTCAGTAACTAAACAATTACGATATGCCGGGCTATTAAAAAGAATGGTAGCCAAAACATGAAGGCTGTAAAACCAACCTCGAGTTTGATCTATAGCTTCACAGATAAAATCAGCAGGAAAGCTTTTTTGAAACTCTTCTCTACCTTCAAAGGGAAAATGAAGTTGAGCCACAAACATTGCTCCAGAATCAAACCAGCAGTCAATCACTTCTGGTACTCTTTTCATCACCCCACCGCAATGAGGACAAGAAAAAGTAATCCTATCCACATAGGGGCGATGCAGTTCAATTTCTCCTATGTTTTCTTGCGACTTATTTTTTAACTCTTCTATAGAACCAATGGCTTCCCGAAAACCACAATTTTCACATTGCCAGATATTGAGAGGTGTTCCCCAATATCTCTCTCGAGAGAGAGCCCAATCTACTACATTGGACAAAAAGTCTCCAAACCTCCCCTCCTTAATATGAGGGGGATACCAATTAATTTTCTGATTATTTTCTAAAAGTGCTTCTCGAAAAGCAGTAGTTTTAATAAACCAGCTTTCCTTAGCATAATAAAGAAGAGGGGTGTCACACCTCCAGCAGAAGGGATAGGAATGTCGATAAGTTTCCTTTTTAAATAATTTACCTTTTTCTTTTAAATAATCAATAATTAAAGGATCAGCATCTTTTACCCACATTCCCTGCCAGGGAGTAATTTCTTCTCCGTACTTCCCATCTCTCCCTACTGGCTGCAAAAGAGACAGCCCTTCTCTCTGAGCTAAACGCAGGTCATCTTCACCAAAAGCTGGAGCTATATGTACTATTCCCGTTCCTTCTTCTGTGGTAACAAAATCAGCAAAGAAAACTTCGTATCCTTTTTCAGCTATTAAGAAATTCAATAGGGGCTCGTATTTTGTCCCTACTAATTCCTCTCCTTTATATTTTCTTACTATTTTATAGGGAACCTCTTCCATCCCTAATCGATGGAAGCTATCTTCACTTAGTATGTAATGCTCGCCATTTTCCTCATTGACTACTTCTAAATAGTCAATGTTTTTACCTACTGCTAAAGCCACATTAGCTACCAAAGTCCAGGGGGTAGTAGTCCATACCAAGAAATAAGTTTTTTCTCTATTCTGAATAGCAAATTTAACGTAAACAGAAGGGTCTTCTGTTTCTCGGTAGCCCAAAGCCACTTCATGGCTGGAAAGAGAAGTTCCACAACGAGCACAATAGGGTAAAACTTTATATCCTTGGTATAGTAATTCTCTATTCCACAGCTCTTTTAATATCCACCACAAAGTTTCGATATATTCATTACTACAGGTAATATAGGGATGTTCCAAATCCATCCAGATACCTAATCTCTCGGTCAGTCTTTCCCATTCTTTAATATATTTAAAAATACTCTCTTTACACTTCTGGTTAAACTTATCTACTCCATAGCGTTCGATATCTGGCTTTCCTGAAATTCCTAATTCTTTTTCTACTTCTAATTCTACTGGCAAACCATGAGTATCCCACCCGGCTCGGCGGGGAACATAATAACCACACATCGTCCGATAACGAGGTATTAAATCTTTTATGCTGCGGCCGATAATATGGCCAGCATGGGGATAACCATTGGTAGTAGGAGGACCTTCGTAAAAAGTAAAACGAGGCGATCCTTCTCTCTGCTTTAAACTCTTCTTAAATATATCTCTATCTTTCCAGAATTCTAAAATTTTTTCCTCTTGTTGGGCCAGCTGAGAAAGCTGACCCAAAACTTTAAACATTAATCTTCACCTTCCTACTTTTCTTGATAGACTCTTGCTACTTAATTAGGCATTTATCTCTATTGGTTCCACTAAAAGATAGGGAAGCAAAATCTTCCCCCCTATCCAGCGACTATTTCGAGAAATTTCCTTAAGATTCAAAAGAGCCTGGTAGGCGTTCCCGCTGATCATCACATCTTTTACTCGTCCTTGTATTTCTCCTTCTTTAACATAAAAACCCAGCTGGACATTACAGGAGAAATAACCAGAAGCAATATTGCTTTGTCCTAAACCTAAGACGCTATCTACTATTAAACCCTCTTCTAATTCTCCTATTAAAGTACTACTATCTCGCAAACCGTTTTTAACCCGCAGAGAGGAAAATCCAGGCTCAGGCAAATCCCGATAGGAACCACGAAAACCATTCCCGGTAGGTTTAATTCCTCTCTTTGCTGCACTCCACAAATCCCATAAGGCACCTTCTATACTTCCCTTATCCACTAGATACCTTTGGGTTTTAGTTATAATTCCCTCATCATCAAAAGGACAAGAACCTAAGGCCC
>JAGPEW010000076.1 GCA_018056825.1 Candidatus Sordicultor aquaticus | reverse complement strand
GATTATAATAATGCAGGATTGGGGAAGAGTCCTTTGCTAAACCTATTAGAACGGGAAGAGAAGACCATTGAGTAAATTTGTAATCCAGGGTTCAAAACCTTTACAAGGAGAAGTCCAAGTAGGAGGCGCTAAAAATGCTGCTTTACCCATTTTGGCGGCAACTTTATTAGCTGATTCTCCTTCTTTAATTAAAAATGTTCCCCATCTTTTAGACGTAGAAACCATACTTTCGGTTTTGGAAAGTTTAGGATGTAAAGTAGAAAAGATAGAAGAGGATGCCTATCGGATTTTCCCCACTTTATATCCTACTAGCGAAGCTCCTTATGAGCTAATTCGAAAAATGAGAGCTTCTTTCTTGGTAACTGGTCCTCTTATTGCTCGTCATGGTCGAGCTCAAGTTCCTCTTCCGGGAGGATGTGCTATCGGTTCTCGTCCCATCGACCTCCATCTTAAAGGTTTTAGTCATTTAGGGGTAGAAATATCTATGCATTCTGGATATGTAGAAGCGTGGGCTTCTAAACTCCACGGAGGAGAGATATATTTTGATTTTCCCAGTGTAGGAGCAACAGAAAATGTTATGATGCTGGCTGCTACTATTGAGGAAGAAACAGTTATATCTAATGCCGCTTGTGAGCCAGAAGTAGTAGACCTGGCTAAATTTCTTTCTTTAATGGGAGCAGAGATTGAAGGGGCAGGTACTGATACTATAGTAATAAGGGGTACTAAAAATTTACAGGGATGTGAATATACTATTATCAACGATAGAATTGAGGCTGGTACTTTTTGTGTAGCGGCAGCTATTACCCGGGGTAGTGTAAATATAAAAGGAGTGGAATATTCTTCTCTCCGCTCCGTGATTACTAAATTAGAGGAAATCGGAGTAGTGGTAGAAAGAAAAGGAGAAGATACTATTTTAGTGGCTTCAGATAAGAGGCCTAAAGCTGCCAATATTAAGACTATGCCCTATCCTGGTTTTCCTACTGACATGCAAGCTCAATTTATGGCTCTTCTCTCTTTAGCTGAAGGAGTAAGTGTGATTACTGAGACAGTTTTTGAGAGCCGTTTTGCTCATGTGGGAGAACTGGAAAGGATGGGGGCGAAAATTCGAGTGGAGGGAAGAAGTGCGGTGGTTACTGGAGTGGAAAAACTGGCTGGAACTAAAGTTACTGCTCCAGACCTTCGAGCTGGGGCAGCTTTGGTCTTAGCTGGATTGGCTGCTGAGGGGGAAACTGAAGTGTATGGAATTTTACACATTGACCGAGGTTATGAAAATTTAGAAGTTAAACTTCGCTCTTTAGGAGCTTCTATAAATAGGTGTGATGAATAAAACGGGAGGAATTATGGTATGTGGAACAAAAGATTAGGAATCGACCTGGGCACAGCTACCACTTTAATCTATGTTTATGGAAAGGGCATAGTTCTTAATGAACCATCGGTGGTGGCTATATCCAAACATACTAATGAGATTTTGGCTATCGGTAGAGAAGCGTGGGAAATGATTGGTAAAACCCCTGAATATATAGTAGCTCATCGTCCTCTTCGAGAAGGAGTAATCAGTGATTATGAAGTTACTCGGAGAATGTTGACTTACTTTATTCAACGAGTATGTGGTAAAAGTCTCTTTAAGCCTGATATAGTGGTGTGTATTCCTTCAGGAGGAACAGAAGTAGAAAAGAGAGCGGTATTAGATGCTGCTTATCGAGCTGGAGCAAGAAAAGCTTATCTCATAGAAGAACCTATGGCTGCTGCCTTAGGCGCGGGTATAGATATTACTGGCCCTTCGGGAAGTATGGTGATTGACATCGGTGGAGGTACCACCGATATTGCTGTTCTCTCTTTGGGGGGAGTGGTGGTTAGCCAATCAGTAAGAGTGGCTGGGGATCAATTAGATGATGCTATAACAAAACATCTGCGCAAGAAATTTAATCTCTTGATAGGAGAAAGAACCGCAGAAGTTATTAAAATTGAAGTTGGTTGGGCTGTTCCTCCCAAAGAAGAAAAAATTCTCAAAGTTAAAGGGCGAGATTTGGTTTCTGGTTTACCTAAAGAGGTTACTCTTACTTCTTCAGAAATATACAAATGTTTGAGTGAACAGCTTTCTGCCATAGCAGAAATGGCTCGGTCGGTATTAGAAAAAACTCCTCCGGAATTAGCTGCTGATATTGGAGAAAAAGGTATCTGTTTAACTGGTGGAGGGTCGCTCCTGCGGGGTATAGATGAAATGTTAGCTAAAGCTTTAGGAACTCCAGTATATGTGGCAGAAGACCCTGTTTCCTGCGTAGCTTTAGGAGCAGGAAAAGTATTGGATTATTTGAAATTGTTAAGAGATGGATTCCTTTACACTAAAAGGGAGAAATAGTTAGGTTTGAGAAATCGATTTAAGAGATGGTATTGGCTTATCCCAATTTTAATCTGTTGCTCTGTGGTGCTCTTTTTCCTGAGAGAAAATATTTCTACTACTTCTTATCCTTACTCCTATTTTTCTTTCTCTCACATTCAAAGAGGTATGAAGGCGATAGGTAAAACTGTCTTTTACGGTACTAACATTGAGGATTTTCAACTGGAAGTAATAGATGTAGTAGAAGGAAAAAAGGTAGAAGAAAGCTATTTTGTGGTTAAAGTAATAGACAAAAAACTTCAAGAAATGGGTGGAATATCAGCAGGAATGAGTGGCTCCCCCGTTTTTATTCGAGGCAAAATAGCTGGAGCTCTTTCTTATAGTTGGGAAACTAAGGATAACTTGGTGGGCGTGGTAACACCTATAGAAGCCATGCTTTCTTTGTGGGAAGAAGAAGCTCCTCAAGGTGAGGAACCTACCCCTACTCCTTTTCCTTTGACTCCTGGATCTACTGTTTTAATTTCCGGATGGGGGAATAGAGCTGCTGAGAAAATCACTAGTAAATTGAGGGAGCATTTTTTCTTGAGAGAGGTTTTTTCTACTCCTCAGCTCTCTTTGGGTGGGGAAGATGTTGTGGCAGAGAACACCTCCTTACAACCTGGAAGTGCTATTGGAATTCAGCTGGTAAAGGGTGATGCTGAGGTGATGAGCATTGGAACTCTCACCTTCCGCGATGGAGACCGAATATTAGCTTTAGGACATCCTTTCCTCCATCGGGGGAAAGCCAACTATTTTCTTTCTTCGGTATATGTGAATTTCAGCTTGCAGGGGGTAGATCTCCCTTTTAAAGTGGGAAAAGCGATAAAAGAAATAGGGGTTGTGGAGGAAGACCGGAGTGCTGGAATAGCAGGCAGGATAGGGGTAATGCCTGAGGTGAGCGAGGTTAAAATTAAAGTCAGAAATGAAAAAGGAGAGGAAAGAGAATATAGCTTTGAAATAGTAAAAGACGAGGATATTTTGATAGATATGTTACCTGAGTTGGTTCTGGACGCTATGGATAGGAGTATAGATTCTCAGGTACCTGGTAGTGCCAATGTAAAGCTTAACATGGAAGGAGAAAATTTCTCCTGGCAAGAGGAATTTTTTTGGATAAGTGATTCAGATATTGCTAGTATTACCTCTAGTAGTTTGGGAGAAGTATTCAAAACTGTTTTGGGGAATCCCTGTCAAAAAATCAACTTAGGTACAGTAGAGATGGAAATAGATGTAACTTCGGGTATTCAACATGCCTGGCTTACCTCTCTGGATCTTCCTAAAGTTATTGAGCGAAATAAGGAGGTAGAGGGAAAAGCTAGTTTGTTTCTCTGGCGAGAAGGGGAAAGAAGTGTTAACTTTTCTTTTTTGATACCAGGGGATTTTTTACCTGGTACAGCAGAAGTGGTAGTAAGGGGTAAAAGTAGTAGTTCGGGATTAGAAGAAGTTGGAGAAGAGGAGGTAACTTTTTCTCCCTCCCTTTATGATTATTTAAATGAACATTTGGACAGCCTCCACAGTGAAGGATTGATGGTGGAAATATCCAGTAAAGCAGGTTCTTCTTCAAAAGAAAGAACTTACTTTACTCAGTGGGTAAGCCTTCCCTTAATTTTAGAGGGAAGTATTTCTCAGGAAGTGTGGGTTAGGTAAGTTGAAAAAGTGGGTGCTTTTAGGTTTTTGTTTTTTTTTAATTTTTAGTTTTGTTGGGTTGTACGGTCAGAAAAAATTAACTAATTACTTTACTGCCTGGATTATCTCTGAATTAGAGAAAAAAGTAGCGGGCGAAATAGATATTGGAAATTTAGGCTTTCGTTTTCCTAACCTACTCCGGTTAGGGGAAGTAAAAGTTAAAGGAAAAGATTTCTCCTTTTTTGCTTCTCGGGCCATTTTGCAGTGGGACTGGCGTTATTTCTTTGCTTCTTCTTCAGAGAAAGCCTTTAATTTACTACTAGAAGAAGTAGATATATCTACTTCGGTAACTTTCCCTCTTGATTTATCTCTGTTGTCTTCTCTCCCTCCTGGGGAAATAAGAATAAAAAAACTAAAATTGTCCCAATTTTCAGGAGAGGAAATTAACTTAGAAAAAGATAGAGAGGGTAAACTATCTTTTGAGATTCTTCTTCCTTCCGGGAAAATAAAGGGTGTTTTAAAGGAAAAAGAAGCTTTGTCTTTTGATTTTAGCCTGGTACAGAATGACTTGCCTCTCGAGGGAGAAGTATATTGGAATATGAAAGATAATAAAGTAGAAGGGAAAACTTCTTCTCCTCGGAGCTTAAATTTCAAATCTATCCTTTCTTTTACCCCCGAACATATAATTTTTTCATCGCTGGAGCTAGGAAGCGAAGAAAAGACAGAACCTCTTTTTCGGGGGGAGGGAAAGATGAGCAATGATTTTTCTTCCTGGGAGGGAAAGGGAGAAATCTGGGTAGGAGAAGAGAAATATTCTCTGGGTATAGGGATAAATAAGAATAGCTCATCTTCTCCCTTTCTGGGGGAGTTTTCTATTCAAGGAGAAGAAATAAATGTAAATAGTAAAGTTTCCTTTTTGGAAGATGGTGTTTTGATTTTTCATATCAAGCCAGGTGCTACCCTCAAAGGAGTTACAATAAAAGAGAAAATAGAGGCTACTGCTTCCTGGCAAGGAGGAAAAATAGAAATTACTATCCCTACTACTACGGTTGAGTTGGATATGCTATCGGGTTTAAAAGGGGAAGGAAATCTAAGAGGAATAATAAATGGAGAGGGAAGAGAGTGGGGTGGCCATCTAACCTGGGAGGGGCAATATCTTCAGATGGGAGATTTTTCGATAAATGATCCTCAGATAGAC
>JAGPEW010000075.1 GCA_018056825.1 Candidatus Sordicultor aquaticus | reverse complement strand
GTTAGCGCTCCTGGTATTTCCTCCACCTTTACCCTTAATCCCAAACTTTCCACTAACATCTCTGCTACCTCTCTACCGCTCAATCCTGCGCTAGCTCTTTTTCTAGATAGTTTAGAATACGTACTGCTCACCTTAGCTTGAGCATAAAAAGCAAGAATGAGCGCAGGAATTAAAAGAATAAACGTATAATCAAAAGGAAAGAAAAACACCCCATTCACCTCCTATTTTAGTTGGTCTCCTTCCCGTAAGTGGTACCCACAACAAAATTCTTGAGAAACCATAATCTGTCGGCTTTCCGGCTGTAATTCTTCCACCAAAACTCCCCCTTCGCCTGCGGCCACCACAAACCCCTGAGAGTTAATTTCTACCACTGTTCCCGGAGGAGCAGAAATTCCCTCTTTTAAACTAGCCTTTAAAATTTTAATCCTCCTATCGCGGAAATAAGTATAAGCCCCCGGATAAGGAGAAAAAGCCCGAATTTGATTTACGATATTAAAAGCACTATCTTCCCAGTTGATTTTGGCTCTTTCCTTTTTCAATATAGGAGCATAAGAAGCCTCTCCCTCTTGAGGGAGAGGAGTAATTTCCCCTCTAACCCACCGGGGTAAAGTTTCTACTAAAAGTCTCCCTCCTTCTTTTCCCAGCTTCTCAGTTAATGATTGGTAATTGTCCTCTTTATCTATCTCCACTTTTTTTTGAGCCAATATAGGGCCAGTATCTACTCCTTCATCCATAATCATAATGGTAACCCCCGTCTCCTTTTCTCCTCGCAGAAGAACAGAACGAATAGGGTCTGGTCCTCTAAAGTGAGGAAGAAGAGAAGCATGAACATTTATTGCTCCCCGACGAGGGAGGGACAACAAATCCCGGCGCAAAATTTGTCCATAGGCAGCCACTACTATAATTTCTGGAGAAACAGAATGCAAAACTTTTAAAAACTCGGGAGCATTTACTCGCTCCGGTTGCCAGATGGTTAATCCTTGTTCTTCTGCTTTTTCTTTAACTGGAGAAGGATGTAATTTCCGTCCTCTGCCCGCTGGACGGTCTGGTTTAGTCACTACTCCCAATATATTATTATTTTTATCTTTTAGAAGTTCCTCTAACACCAAAACGGCAAAAGAGGAAGTTCCCATAAAAACTATATCCAAATTTATTCCCCCGTTACAGAAATTTTCTTCAATTTGTTCCGGAGTAACAAGCGCCGAGCAGGGCTTAGTCTATCTACAAATAATATTCCATCTAGATGGTCAATTTCATGCTGCAAAATGCGAGCTAATAATCCTTTTCCTTCTATAGTAATTTCTTTACCTTCTAAATCCCGACCTTCTACTACTACCTCTTTTGCTCTTTCTACCTGGTCATAGATATCAGGAAAGCTTAAGCAACCTTCTTCGTCTTTTTCCTTTTCTTCACTAAGATAGACTATCCGAGGATTAATCAAAACCTGGTCTTTTTTTTCTTCAGGATTGGTAAAAGTTATAATACGCCATAAAACTCCTACCTGATTTCCAGCTAACCCCACCCCTCCAGCAAGATGCATAATCTCTTTCATATCCTGAGCTAAATCCCATACTTTTTGGTCTATATTTTCAATAGGTTGAGCTTTCTTTCTTAGTATAGGGTTACCGTAAATCTTTATTTCCTTGATTGCCAACTAACTTCACCCCTTTTTTAAAATTCTACTTCTATTCGCCACTCTCCTCTACCTTTCCCTTCTCGAGAAAAAAATCGAGAAACTACCTCAAACACTTCTTCTATCTTATCTCGGGGATAACAAAGAGTCATTTCTTCGCTTTCCTCTCCCCATTTTCTTCCCTGAGCCGGGAAAGGGCCACCTACCTGTATTCCTACTTCTTCTAAATTGCCCTTCAGTTTTTTTAAAACCAATTCATCCTTCTCTCTATTCCTACACCTCTTTACCAAGCGAGCTAAGACCCCATAAGGAGGATAGCCTAAAATCTTTCTTTTCTCCAAAATAGGAGGGTAAAAATCACGAGGGGGCTGTAAAAAGCGACTCACCTCTTTTTCTACCCCTTTTCTCCCCTGAATAAAAATCTGAGGAGGAAGAAAAGAATTAAGACCAAGGAGAATTTGTATCCGTTGCAGATTCAAATAAAATTTTTCTCGAGCATTAATATCAGAAAGATATAACCAGTCCTCCAACGACCAGATAACCAAAAGAGATGCCTCTTGCAATATTTCTTCCCGCAAAATTAAAGAAGTGCCTACTAAAATAGAAAAAGAGGGAAGATTTTTTACTTCTTCTTCCTTTTCGGCATCCATAATCATTACCTCTTGAGGAGGGAAAAATTGTTTTATCTCTTCTCCTACTTTTTCTATTCCCTCTCCCCATCCTTCTAACCATACTCCTCCACAACGGGGGCAGAATAAATCGAGTTCTTCCTTTTTTCCACACAGAGGACACATCAGAGTTTTAGTCTCTTTATAATAACGGAGCGCCACTCCACAGTGAGGACAGACATAACAAAAGCCACAATCTCGACAACCTAAGGCCGGAGTATAACCCTTCTTCTGCACCCAAATTAACACTTTACCTTTTTTACTCCGGGTTTGAAGAATAGCTTTCCGCGCCGAAAAAGTCAAAGAAGACCCTCCTTTTTTTTCATAAGAAACTAAATTAACCGATGGTGGAGAAACTCGAGAGAAAGAAGGGAAATCTCTGTTTTTAAATTCTCCAGTAGTCATAAAATAGTAAAGAGATAAAGTAGGCGTTAGGCCTACTACCTCCAAGCTCCCTCCTGTAACTTTAACTTTTTCCTGGAGCAGCCGAAAGGTATCATAAAAAGGAGGACGGTCGGAATAATGTCCTTTATCTTCGGGGTCAAAAACTATGTGATAATAAAGGTCTGCAGCAGGCAAAAATATACTCCCTCGAGTGCCCAAAATCACATCAAAATCCCCATCTTCAGCCAATTTATAAGCTAAAAATCTTCGGCGAGAAGCCAGACGACTATCATACTTTATTAACCTCAATAGAGGGAATCTGTCTTCTAAAAAGGAGAAAAAATAATCCAGAGTCCTAAAATCAGGAAACACTAAAAGAGTTTTTCGGTTCTCTTTTTGAGCTTTTTCTATAAAGGAAAAAAGGAAATTCTCTCTTTCTTTTTGGGTAGCTATAGACCACCAACCTAAATCTTCTTGAGGATAAATAATCTCCTCTACCTTAAAAACTTCTTCTTGCCAACGTAAAATTTCATTTTTTATCAATTTTTCCCATTTTTTCTTTTTCCGACCAAACTTTTCTTGAAAAACAAAAAAATTCATCCCTCGAGAAGGAACGCTAAAGTCCTCTTTTTGGCCTCTATCACAAGAGCCAGAAAAAACTCTACTTCCTGCTGCTTCCCAAAAGGAAGGTAAAAGTGGCGGGGTAAACAAAGAAAGCATCATCCCCCAGGGAACTAAATAAAGTTGAGAAAGAGTTTTAGTCCACAGTAGCCTTACTTTTCCTAAAGGGGCAACAGGAGCTAATCGTACTATTTCTTTTACCTCTAAACCAGGGGGAGATTCATTTTCTAAAGCCACTACCCAGCCTAAAAGGTAACGATTTTTAAACTCTACCTCCACTAAACTTCCTGTTTCAATCTTGTTTTCTAGAGAAGGGGGAATTCTATAAGAAAATTCAGAGAAAAGAGGAAGAGGCAAAGCTACAGAGGCAAAACGGGCATTCATCACCAAAAATGAGTAAAAAGGTAGGAAACTATTTCTTCCGCTAAATCTCTTTTATCTAAAAGAGGTAATTCCTTTTCTCCCCCCTGGCAGTCTACTATCCAAGCTTTATTAGTAGAAGCTTCAAATCCGCTTTCTCCGGGAGAAATGAGGTTTGCTACTATCATATCTGCATTTTTCTTTTGCAATTTCTTACTTGCTTCTTCTCGGGGGTTATCTGTTTCAGCACAAAAACCCACTACTATTCTCTTCCCTTTATTTTTAGCCAACTCAGATAGAATATCGGGGTTCTTAACTAAAGTAAGGGTTAACTCTTCTTTTCCTTCTTTTTTAATTTTAGAAGGAGAGAATGAAAGAGGGCGAAAGTCAGAAACTGCAGCGTTCATAAATAAAATATCGCTGTTTTCCCACTCTTTTTCTAAAGCGCTTTTCATTTCCTGGGCAGTCTCCACTTTTTCTATCTCTACTCCCGAAGGAAGGCGAGAAGAAACATTGCCCACTACCATTTTTACT
This sequence comes from Candidatus Sordicultor aquaticus, assembly GCA_018056825.1. Taxonomy (GTDB): domain Bacteria; phylum Atribacterota; class Atribacteria; order Atribacterales; family Caldatribacteriaceae; genus Sordicultor; species Sordicultor aquaticus. Next base: position 1,005 of record JAGPEW010000075.1, on the reverse strand, counting down.
TCTCCCCCGCAGGCTCGCGCTAGTGACGCTAATGCTCCTCCCATAAAACCACTAGCCGGGTTAGAAATAAACCGAGCCGGGTCTAACCATTCTCGAGTAGCACCGGCACTGATTAAAACTTTTTTTCCCTGAAACTCAGTATGAGGATAAAGATGATAAAAAATCTCTTCTACCAGCTCTTCCAGCTCCGGCAATCTTCCCTCTCCTTCTTCTCCACAAGCCAGGCTCCCTGAAGCAGGATAAACTACTTTCATCCCTCGGCTCATAACCTTTTTTAAATTATCCTGCACCACCGGGTTTTTCCACATAGTGACATTCATAGCTGGAGCCAAAATAACTTTACTGGAATCTACTAAGAGAATGGTGCTCAACAGGTCGTCAGCAATACCACAAGCTGCTTTACCTAAAATGTTAGCTGTAGCCGGAACAACAACTATAGCATCACTCTCTCTTGCCAAATTAATATGGAGAATCTCTTCCTCACCCTCAAAAAGGTCAGTATAAGCTTTTTCTCTGGTTACCGCTTCAAAAGAACTTTTACCTACTAAAGAGAGAGCATTTTTAGTCAAACAAGTTTTTACTTGAGCACCAGCTTTGGTAAGATAACTAGCTAAACTTATAGCTTTAAAAGCTGCTATCCCTCCCGTCACTCCTAGGACAATTTTCTTTCCTTTCCAAAATTGAAGGGGGTGATAAATAATCATTCTTCTACAAACTCAAAACTAATCTTCCCAGCACTTAATTCTTCGAGAGCAACAAACAAAGGACTATGAGCTTCTTTTAATTCCACTAAAGGCACAGCTCCTTCGTTTAACTGTTTAACTCTTTTAGCCACTACCACAGCAAGAATATATATATTGCCCACTTTTTTGACCAAATCGTCAATGGAAAGCATTTTCTCACCTCACCTTATTCGGCATCTCTCAGCTAAAATTATGGAACGAAGCTTGTCCACTGCTTCTTCCAAAACATCATTAACCACTAAATAATTGTAATCTCTAATGG
>JAGPEW010000074.1 GCA_018056825.1 Candidatus Sordicultor aquaticus | reverse complement strand
ATGGGCGAAGATCTTTGATGGCTATTTCTATCTCAGAACATCATAACAGATGGTCTTCGCACATAACCAGGCAAGAAGTCTCTGCTTGGTTATGCACTTTAATACTATTTGTAGCTCTTTTATTCTTCAGTGTTTATTTCATAGGTAAAGGATTTATTGAGATTCCTCTTTCAGAGGTGTGGAAAATCTTAGGAAGAGGAGAAGCCACTAATGAAGTGTGGCACGATGTAGTGCTCCATATTCGTCTACCCCGGGTTTTAGGTGCTCTCTTGATTGGTGCAATTTTAGGATGCTCAGGTTGTATGTTTCAGGCTTTACTCTTAAATCCTTTGGCCAGCCCTTATACTCTCGGGGTCTCTGGAGGAGCTGCTTTTGGAGGAGCCTGCGCTATCTATCTGGGATTATCTAAGCCCATTTTTCCTGCTTTTTTAGGAGGACTTGTCTCACTTTTATTGGTCCTTTCTATGAGTAAACGCAGAGGAAATTTTCAACCAGAAAACCTGGTTTTGGCAGGAATCATCGTAAGCTCGGTCTTCTCTGCCGGGATAAGCTTTATCAAACATCTTTTTGGCGAGGAAGTAGGAAGCTTGGTTTTTTGGTTAATGGGCTCTTTAGTGGGGATACGCTCGGTGGAAGTCTTGTGGTTATTACCTTTCGCCTTAGGAATTGTAGTATTAGGTATTCTGTCGGCTAAAGCTTTAGATCTTCTCTGTCTGGGAGATAAAACAGCACGCCAATCAGGAGTATCCACTCGAACTCTTCGCCTGTCACTTTTAGTTATAGCTACACTGAGCACTGCCGCTGCAGTATCAGTAGGTGGTGTAATTGCTTTTGTAGGGTTAGTGGTACCTCATATTTTCCGCATAGCTTTTGGCCCCCTCCACCGTTATCTCTTACCACTTTCAGCCCTAGGAGGTGCATTATTGCTATTGGTTTCCGATAATCTGGTACGAGTTTGCTTTGGAGTAGAAATACCAGTGGGAGTCTTGACCACTCTTATCGGTGGCCCATTTTTCTTTTACCTTTTTGTCCAAAAGATTTCCTGGCAGGGCAACCATGGAAAAAGTTGAGATTGAACTTCACGGGGTTTCTTTTTCCTATGAGAAAAGATTGGTGCTGGAGCAAGTTTCTCTGAAACTGGAAGGAGGGTTTTTTTATGTTCTTCTCGGCCCCAATGGTTCAGGGAAAAGCACTTTACTCTCTTTAATTTCTGGTCTTCTCTCTCCCCAAAAAGGAGAAATTTTACTTTTGGGAAAAGAAATGAAAAAGATGTCTTTACCAGAAATCGCCCGTTGTGTAGCTCTAGTTCCCCAAGATTTTTTTGTTCGCTTCCCTTACACTGTCTATCATACAGTCCTTACCGGATGTTTCCCCTTCTCTCAAAATATTTGGACTTATTCAAAAGAAGATCATCACTTGGTCGAACACTATCTCCGGGAAGGAAATATATCTCACCTTGCCGATTTTCCAGTAACTGCTCTAAGCGGTGGAGAAACCCAAAAAGTGGCTTTTGTGCGGGCTTTAGTCCGAGAAGCACCAATTCTACTTCTTGATGAACCAGTTTCTAACATCGATATTGCTTCTACCCTTGGATTTTTAAAAAAAGCGCAATCATTAGCCCAGCAAGGGAGATTAGTAGTGGCGGCTCTCCATGACCTTAATCTTGCCTCACTTTTTGCTGATCGAATTATCTTCGTTAAAGAAGGTCGGGTAGAGCTGTGGAAGAATAAAAAAGAAGCGCTGAGTGCACCCAATATCCAAAGAATTTTTGGAATAAAAGTAACCACTTATGAAAGCCCTAACGGTGAATTGTATCTTCTATACCGAGTAAAGTAGAGGTGATTATTGTATGCGTGGGAAAAGACTTTTTTTACTGATAGCGGCCATAACAATGGGAATTATCCCCGCTTTGCAAAGAGTATCTGCTGAGGTATTTATTGATGATTTCCGGGGAAAGGAGATAGTTTTGGGTGAACCAGCTCATCGTATAGTTTCACTTTACACTGCTCATACTGAAAGTCTCTATTTTTTGGAAGCTCAGGATAAGTTGGTAGCAGTTTCTCCTTCCTGTGATTTTCCTCCTGAAGTAGCTCGGGAAAAAATCGTCGATTATCGCTCCGACCCAGAAAAAGCAATTGCCTTACAGCCAGATGTGGTTTTGGTGAGACACCGCGCTGTTACCGATTATCCCCGATTTATAGAAGCTCTTGAGAGTATAGGTATTCAAGTGATTGATTTAAACCCTGAGCGTCTTGCAGATCTAGATGGTTATTTCATCACCCTAGGAGAAATTACTGGAACTCCTGAAAAAGCGAAATGGCTTTCAAAAAAGTTCCACGAGGACATAGAAAGGATTGTTTCCCTAGTCCGCGCTGTTCCTCCAGAAAAAAGAAAGAAGGTCTTCTTTGAAAGTGTAGCTAAAAATTACCAGACAGTAAGTCCCGGAACGTTAGTAGATGAGCTAATCGCTTTAGCTGGTGGCATTAATGTTGCTTCTTCTGCTCAACCAGTAAGTAAAGACTCTCGTATTGCCTCTTTTGGCATAGAACGTCTTCTAAGTGTAGGTCATGAAATCGATGTCTATATTGCCCAACGAGGAGTAATGAATCAGATTACTAAAAAAAGTATCCTGAAACGCCCAGAACTTCAGTCTCTTCCAGCAGTAAAAGAGAACAGAGTATATGTAATAGATGAAGCTATCGTTAGTAGACCCGGACCTCGCCTATCCTGGGGACTGGAAGAAATAACACGGGCGCTCTATCCTGAGATTTTCAAGAATTTACAGGGGTTTGCTTTTTCGAACACAATTTCTCGGGCAGCGGCTGCTCAGGCAGCGGTTTGGGGATTAGAGTTACCTCTTTATTTACCTACCAAAGAAGATTTTAGAGAAGGGTATGTGGCTGGAAAATGTGAAGATCTGTCCTGGGGAGAGCCTTCGAGTAGATATGCTGAAACTCTTATCCACGCCGGGGCGGCAATTCCAGAAAATAAAGACGGTAAATTTTTCTTTCATCCCGATGAACCACTTAGCAGGATAGAATTGGCTCGATGGCTCTACAATCTTCTTGATTTTGAAGTAGCAGAAAGCAGTTTCCCTTATTTGACAGATATTGATTCTCTAAACCGTGCTGACCAAACCGCAGTATTGGCTACCACCAAAGCTGGTATTTTCGAAGGATTAATCTCTGAGGGGTGTTTTGAGCCCAATAAGTCACTCACAGGGAAAGAATTGGTCACAGCCCTCGAGAAAGCTCAACAAAAAGGAAGAAGGAGGTCTTCTTGGTGAGGGGTGAGGAAATTGAAGAGAAAAGTTTTTCTATAATAAAAAAAGTGCTTGATTGTTATGCTCTTCCTGAATACGGACGCTTTATCGTGGAGCGCATAGTCCATGCCAGCGCAGATTTCTCTTTGGCTCCCTTAGTAGTAATAAGAGAGGGTTTTATTGAGATATTCCAGGAAACCATTAGAAAAAAGAAATACCCTGTTTTCTGTGACGTTTCTATGGTTTATCATGGCATTTCGCCACATCTTCTTGCTCAAAGTGAAATAGCCCTTTGGGAGATAGTAAACACCCCTGAATGCTGGCAACTGGCAATCACTGCCAACTCTACTCGCTCTGAAGCAGCTATAGAGCTTGCTGTAGCTCAGGGAATAAAAGGGTTTGTTTTTGGCAATTCTCCAACTGGACTTTTACGATTGGTAACAAAGATAAAAGCTGGTTACCCTGTCGATTGGGTAATAGGATGTCCAGTAGGTCTAGTGAAAGCTGCAGAAGCCAAAGAAAAGTTACTCTCTTTAGAGATTCCCACAGTGGTGGTACGGGGTGCTAAAGGAGGAAGTGCAATAGCGGCAAGTGTTATCAATGCTTTACTGGCATCTACGTTTAGAGGAGAAAAGGATGATTTTTTATTCTGAAAATCAGTTTGGAGAAGGTAAAAAGCTAAGAACGGGATTGAGCACAGGAAGTTGTGCCAGCGCTTGTGCGCGGGCAGCAGCACTTTTTTTTCTTGGTGAGCAAAAAGATAAAGTAGAAATCTGGTTACCTTGTGGCCAACGCCGAGAGGTTCCAGTTTCAGTATCCTCAGCACCAGGATATATAGAAGCATTGACCATAAAAGATGCTGGTGATGACCCAGATATTACCAATGGTATAGAAATCGGAGCGCGAATGTGGCTACAGAAAAAAGGAGAAAGAATAGTTATCCAGGGAGGAGAAGGAGTAGGCAAAGTTACCAAGCCCGGACTGGCAGCAAAAGTAGGAGAATGGGCTATAAATCCAGTTCCTCGGCAACAAATTGCCACTAATTTAAAAGAAGTTCTTCCGGCACATTTCACTGTTAGGATAGAAGTTTTTATTCCTCAAGGTAGAGAAATAGCAAAGCATACCTGTAACCCGCTTCTTGGAGTGGAAGATGGTCTTTCCATCCTTGGTACTACAGGTTTGGTCCTCCCTATGTCCCATCAGGCTTTTCGGGAAACAGTATATTTGCATATTAAACAATGTGTAATGATGAATAAAAAGACACTGTGTTTAGTTCCCGGTAATTATGGTTATGCCAAAGCTTTGGAATTGGGATTTGCAGAAGAGGAAATTGTGAAAATTAGTGATTCAGTGGGTTTTGCTCTAGAGGCATGTCAAGAGCTAGGAGCGAAGAAAATCATCCTCCTAGGCCAGGTGGGCAAAATGTTAAAGGTAGCTGGAGGTATCTTTGATACCCATCACTCGATTGCTGATGCCCGGCGGGAGATTCTTTTTGCTCATCTGGTAAAAGCTGGTTTACCTCATAGTTTTTGGGACAAGGTATGGGAAGCTAACACTTCAGAAGAAGTAGTTTTACTTATTTCTCAATGGGAAGGCTCACCCAGTTTTTGGTTCCAGTTAGCAAGAAGTATTTCCTATAAAGCTCAAGAACGAGTAAGAGGAGTATTAGAGGTAGAAAGCATTATTTTTTCCCTTTATTCTGGAGTGTTAGGGAGGGGATGAGGTTGAGCTGGCTTATAGTGATTGGCGCCGGACCTGGCGATCCATCTTTACTAACCCTCCAGGCATATCAGTGTCTTGAAAAAGCACAAGTATTAGTAGGTAGGGAAGACTTTATTCAACGTTTTGCCCATTCGAAAGCGACAGTTGCTCTTCCTAACAAAGTTTCCGATATGCTCCAGCTTCTTGATGGACTTCACAGACAATATGGCGAAGTAGCACTGTTG
>JAGPEW010000073.1 GCA_018056825.1 Candidatus Sordicultor aquaticus | reverse complement strand
AGCTTTTGATTTAATGGCTCCCGTAAGTCCTATCCATCTTCCACCTGTTCCAGCCTATAAAGAGGCTTTTTTTGTTCCAATGGAAGAGTGGCTAAAAGAATTTGAGCTTGATCTGGGTAATGGAGAGAAGTTTAAACCTTATGATCCTGAAATTCCCCAAAAAATTGCAGAAGCTGCCAAGGAAAGAGGTTTCCCTGTTCCAGAAGATCCTACAGCCATCCAGGAGTTGTTTGGCATGGGGTGGTGGAAGTATGCTCCCGAGGCTGCCGAAAAACTGCTTAAGAAAAATGGTTTCACCCGAGGTGAAGATGGTAAATGGTACCTACCTGATGGCTCTCCCTGGAAAATTTCTATTGTGTCAAATCCCAGTCCTGTACATCATCAATATAGAAATGCTACAGCAGCAGCCGAACAATGGAGAAAATTTGGGATTGATGCTACAGTAAATGCAACTGAGGCGTTTGAAAGCTTAATTCTAAATGGAGAGTTCGAAGTTTCCTCTCAATGGCCAGCGGCTGAACCATGGGGCGCCGGTGTGGATTTGTCGAGAACTTTTGACCCCTGGCATTCACGTCTCCTAACTCCAATCGGGCAATCCATCGCTCTTGGTCCTGGAGGCGGAGCGCGTTGGTCTGACCCTCGATTGGACGAAATTATTGAAAAATTGGAAGCTACCGATCCCTTTGCCGATGTTGAAACAACCCGTCTACTGGGCATTGAAGGTTTAAAAGTAGTGCTGGAGGAGATGCCTACCATCCCAACATATGGATATTGTGGTCCTGTGGCATGGGATGAGTATTATTGGACGAACTATCCGGGAGCTGAAAATCCCTACACCCAGCCCTATCAGCATTGGCCAAATCTCAAATACATGCTTCCATTCTTGCAACCCCAAGAGAGCCATTAACCGCTTATGAGGTTTCCTGGCGGATATCCGCCAGGAAACCGAAAGAAGGAGGGTTATCATGAAATTTATAAGAGACTACCTTTTCCCCAGACTTGTACAGTACTTACTAGTGGTTTTTTGTGGAATTACTGCGGTATTTTTCATTCCTCGCCTTGCTGGCCAAGACCCGGTTTTAGAAATGATTGCCCAAATACAGGTCCAAGGAGGTTCCTTAGACCCCACCGCAGTTAAAAGTTTGATGGAAAGTCTTGAAGAACTGTACGGCCTGAAAGGGAGCCTCTTCGAGCAATACATTACTATGTGGAAAAGAGTTTTTACTCTCGATTTTGGTCCTTCCCTGTTTCAATTTCCAACTCCGGTATCAGATCTTCTCAGAATATACCTCCCCTGGACTATGGGCCTATTTGTTACTTCAACTTTATTATCGTGGATTCTGGGAAATTTATTGGGAGGCATAGCTGGATATTTTTCCCAAAAACACTGGTCAAAAGTCTTAGATTCCATTATTATGGTTATCAGACCCATTCCTCATTACGTATTTGGTATTCTAGTACTCATTTTGTTTGCTTATGTCTGGCCGCTTTTCCCAGTTGGGGGAATTGTTTTGGGTAGGAGAACGACTTTAAATCTTGATTTTGTCCTTCGTGTTTTACATTACTCTTTTCTTCCAGCTTTAACCTTGGTGATCCTAGGAGGGACAAGTTGGTTTCAGCAAATGAAACTATTAGTGCAAAATGTAAAGAGAGAAGATTTTATACAGTATGCTCAAGCAGGAGGAGTGAAGGAACGATTTATCATTTCTCGATATGTTTTGCCCAATGCCATGCTTCCCCAAATTACCCAGCTTACTCTTGCCTTAGGACAAGTTTTTAGTGGTGTTCTGATAGTAGAGATGGTATTTTCCTACCCGGGAATGGGACTTTTACTCTATCGGGGAGTAACCCGGGGTGATTACAATCTGGTAATGGGAATCACCACTCTCTCTATTTTGACCATTGCGACAGCAGTGCTGGTTTTGGATCTAATTTATCCACTACTTGACCCTCGAATTCGGCATAGGTGAGGAAGATATGGGAATATTAAAAGACCTGTTTAAAGATTATCGGTTCACCATTGGTTTTATCGTTTTATGTTTGTTGGTATTTCTGGCCATTGCCTCGTTTTTTTCGCCTTATGACCCTATTGAATGGTTGCAGGTCCCTCGGGATAGACCTCCTTCGTGGCCTCACATCTTGGGAACTAATTCTAAAGGCCAAGATGTCTTTTGGGAAGCCACCTTTGCCATAAGAAATTCGTTTGTTATCGCCCTGATTGCAGGATTACTCTCGAGGATTGTTGCTATCTTAGTGGGATTCACCTCCGGATACAAGGGAGGCCTCACCGACAGAATTCTTATGGGAATTTCTGACGGACTTTTAGTGATTCCTCTGTTTTTGATTCTAGTTATGGTAGCAATGTTATTGCGAGATGCTATGACTTTAGTAAATACTGGTCTTCTTTTGGCTTTTTTTGGATGGGCTTGGGACGCTAGAACTATTCGGTCACAGGTTTTGAGTTTACGCGAGAGGGAATTCACACAAACATCAATTCTTTCCGGAAACGGAACATTATCTCTCGTTAACAAAGAGTACCTACCCTTTACCATGCCTCTCATTTTTTCCACTCTTATTAATAATATAGGTTGGGCAATTGGTATGGAAATCGTGCTGGCTATTTTAGGCTTAGTTCGGTTAGAAATTCCTACCCTGGGAACCACACTTCAATGGGCTATCAGCTATCAGGCCATACTCTTAGGACACTGGTGGTGGATACTAACCCCTTTAGTTTTAACTATATTGCTTCTGGTTGCTCTCTATTGGTTATCGGTAAGCGTGAGTGAATATCTTGACCCCCGGATGCGCATTCAAAGAATAGGAGCAAAGTGAAGATGAATGAAATAATTAGAGCAGAAAATCTACAAGCATTTTATGTCTTAGAAGTCTTGGGAAAAAAAAGAATAGTTAAGGCGGTTAATGGAGTTAACCTACAAATCCCCGAAAACGAGGTCTACGGCATCGCCGGAGAAAGTGGCTGTGGGAAAACTACTTTGCTTAAGGTTCTTTTTACCAATATTGAGCCTCCCCTGAGAATATTTGAAGGAAAAGTATATTACTATGTAAATGGTAAATACATAGACGCTCTTTTGCTTACTGAAAGAGAAAAAAGAGAATTACGTTGGTCATATATTTCTTATATTCCCCAAGGTTCTATGAGTGCTTTCAATCCGGTTAAAAAGTTAAAGGTTACCTTCTTGGATTTTTTGGAAAGTCATGTCCAAGGACATGATAAGGAGGAATTGCTTTCCCTGGCTCGCCATCATCTTAAGAACTTGGGTCTCTCTCATCAGATTTTAGACGCTTACCCCCACCAATTGTCTGGAGGAATGAGACAGAGAGTAGCTATTGCTCTTTCTACTTTGCTTAAACCCCGTATTATTTTGGCTGATGAACCCACTACGGCTTTGGATGTGGTAGCCCAACGAGCAGTGCTCCAACTTATGCAAGATATTCAAAAAGAGCTTCAAAACACTATAATTTTAGTAACTCATGATATGGGTATTCATGCCAATATTGCTACTAGAATGGCCATCATGTATGCGGGTAAAATCATGGAAGAAGGCTCTACCGAAGATATTTTTAACCATCCCCTCCATCCTTATACCCAGTATCTAATCCACTCTTTACCTAAAATTGGTGATAAAGCTACCCGAGAAAGTGCACCGGGAAGTCCGCCTTCTCTTGTAGATCCCCCACCAGGTTGCCTATTTCATCCTCGCTGTCCCCAAGCTTTTTCCCTTTGTTTTCAGGAAGTACCAGAGTTAGTAAAGGTTAATACCGGCCACAGGGTAGCCTGCTTTTTGAGGAGGGATAATTATGTCAGCTGTTCTTGAGGTCAAGAATCTTACTAAAGTCTTCTCTTTGGGGAGCCTATTTTCTCGGCTTAGGATAAAAGCGGTAGATCAAATTTCTTTTACCGTGAAGCCCGCCGAGATTTTTACTTTAGCGGGAGAAAGTGGCTGTGGGAAAACTACTACCGCCCGAATGATTCTGGGTTTTGAGCCTCCCACTTCGGGAGAAATTAGATATCAAAACCGAAAAATAGAAGAATTCCAGGATAAAAAAGCCTGGTTTAAAGAAGTACAAGCAGTTTTTCAAAATCCTTTTGAAACCTTTAATCCCTTACGTAAAGTGGAATGCTATTTCTTTGAGACTATCCACAACTATCAGTTAGATAAAGAAAGAAGAAAGGCATCAGTTTTAATCGAAGAAAAACTCCAACAGGTAGGTCTTTCTCTCTCAGAAATTGCGGGAAAATACCCTGGCGAGCTTTCTGGAGGACAACTGCAGAGGGCTTCAATTGCTCGTTCTCTCTTAACTAACCCTTTTCTTTTAGTGGCTGATGAGCCAGTTTCTATGGTAGATGCCTCCTTGCGGATGTCCATAGTTAACCTGTTTCGTAAATTGAGTGATTCTTTGGGAGTAAGTGTGATTTACATCACTCATGATCTGGCGACTGCTTATTATGTGAGCGATAGAATAGGGATAATGTTTCGAGGAAATATAGTAGAAACTGGACCGGTAGAAGAAGTTCTGGGAAACCCCAAACACCCCTATACCAAGCTCCTTCTCGAATCCATTCCCAAACCGGATCCCCAAGAGCGCTATAAAACATCAATTACTTTTGGGGAGGAAAAAGAAGAATATCTCCGATCAGGGTGCAAATTCGCCGGAAGGTGTCCAGAAGTTCAAGAAATATGTAAGCAAAAAACACCAGAAGGCATTTCTGTGAATGGAGTAGTAGTAAAGTGCCACAAATACACAAAATAACTTGTAATGCAGCTCTCAAGCTAAAATTTTGTGTTTTAAATTAAAGAGGAGGTTAGTTTTATGAAAACTGTAACCCAATCGGTAAGTGATTTACTCTCTCGTATGACCTTAGAAGAAAAAGTAGCTCAGCTGGGCTCTATTCATGCCCACCGACTGCTGGAAAATGGTCAATTTTCTCGAGAAAAAGCTCAGGAATTATTAAGAAATGGTATAGGGCAGATAACCAGAATAGCTGGTGGGGTAAATATGAAGCCCGAAAAAGCAGCGGAGATAGGTAACGAAATCCAGAAATTCTTGAGAGAAGAAACCCGTCTCGGGATCCCGGCTATGATTCACGAAGAATGTCTAAGCGGCTTTACCGCCTGGGGAGCAACTGTGTTTCCTCAGGCTATAGGTATGAGTAGTACTTTTGACCCCGATATTATCTACCAGGTCACATCAGCAATAAGAAAGCAAATGAGAGCTTTAGGTGCTCACCAGGGATTATCTCCAGTTCTTGATATCCCTCGTGACCCCCGCTGGGGAAGAACA
>JAGPEW010000072.1 GCA_018056825.1 Candidatus Sordicultor aquaticus | reverse complement strand
CTCATCTTCAACCGGCACAACCAGTTCTTTTTTCTCATCACCTTTTAGCTTATTTTTTTATGCTCGAGAGGGATGTAGAGAGATTGGAAGATGCTCGAAAAAGAGTAAACGTGCTTCCTTTGGGAGCGGCAGCGCTATCTGGAACTTCACTGCCCATCGATAGAGAATATGTAGCTGAACTCCTATCTTTTTCCCGGGTGCAAGAAAATAGTATGGATGCTGTATCAGATCGAGATTTTATTCTGGAAATTTTAGGAAACTTATCTATACTGTTTCTTCATCTTAGTAGATGGGGAGAGGAGATAGTTTTATGGAGCTCGCCGGCTTTTAACTTTTTAAAAATTGATGATGCATTTACTACTGGTTCAAGCATTATGCCTCAGAAGAAAAATCCTGACGTAGCAGAACTTCTACGGGGAAAAACAGGGGAGGTAGTAAGCTCCTGGGTTAGTTTAGCTATCACTTTAAAAGGATTACCCCTTACTTATAATCGAGATTTACAGCAGGATAAACCTCCTCTTTTCCGGGCAGTGAGAGAAACTCTTTTCTCTCTTCACATAGCTGCGCGCCTCACTCAAAACCTGTTTCCCAATCGAGAAAGTATGAAAAAGGCTCTGTCTATTGGTTTTTTAACCGCTACTGATGTATGTGAGTATTTAGTGGAGCAAGGAGTTCCTTTTCGTCAGGCTCATGCTTGGGTAGGAGAAATGGTGAAGAAGCTTTCCTCTAGTGGGAAGCACTTGCGGGATTTGAAGAAGGAAGACTGGGGAGAATATCAACATCTATTTCCTAAAAATTGGGAAGAAATAGTGGATGAAGAAAAATCAGTGAGAAGAAAAGCCTCGCAAGGTAGTACCTCCCCTCAAGAAGTAGAAAAAGAGATAAAAAAAGGTAAAGAACTTTTAGCTCAATCCCGGGAGCTCGTCTATTCCTGGAGAAAGAGAGAGAAAGAAAGCTGGGAAAACTTGGTAGGTGAAAACTGTGCCTTCTAATGTTCAGGATATATTAAAAAAAGCTCAAGAGGAGAACATTAACTTTGTTCGTTTACAATTCGTGGATGTTTTAGGCAGGGCTAAAAATGTGGAGATTCCCATTAAAAAGTTACCTGCTGCTTTAGAAGAAGGAGTTAATTTTGATGGTTCTTCTATTCAGGGTTTCGTGAGGATTGAAGAGTCAGATATGAAGCTAGTTCCCGACCCGGATACTTTTATCATCTGTCCTTGGGAAGAGGATTCAGTAGCTCGGATTATTTGTGATGTTCAACGGGCAGATGGTAGCGTTTTTGAGGGATGTTCTCGCACTAATTTAAAAAGAGTGTTAAAAGAAGTAGAAAAAAGGGGATGGGAATTTGAAGTAGGTACAGAAGCAGAATTTTTTATATTAAAGTACGAAAATCAGAAAGTGGTGGTGAGCGATAGAGGGAGTTATTTTGACCTTTTACCTTTAGACTTGGAAGAGAGTTTGCGTCGGGATATGGTGATTGCTCTTGAAGATTTGAGCTTTAATATCGAGGCTTCTCATCATGAAGTAGCTCCTTCTCAGCATGAAATTGATTTTGAATATAATAAGGCATTAAAAATTGCTGATAACTTAATAACTTTAAAACTGGCGGTGAAAACCTTAGCTCTTAAAGCAGGATTATGTGCTACTTTTATGCCTAAACCTCTTTATGGGGTACCAGGATCAGGTATGCATACTCACCTTTCTCTTTTCCAAGGGGAGGAAAATATATTCTATGATCCAACAAAACCTGATGGTTTGAGTAAAATTGCTCGAGGATTTATTGCCGGTCTTTTACAGCATGCCCCGGCTCTAACTGCTATAACTAATCCTTTAGTTAATTCTTATAAGCGTTTGGTTCCTGGATACGAAGCTCCAGTTTATATAGCTTGGGCAGAGAAAAATCGTAGTCCTTTAGTGCGAGTTCCTCCTCAGCGAGGAAAGAAAACTAGAGCAGAACTGCGTAGTCCTGACCCTTCCTGTAACCCTTATTTAGCTTTCGCTGCTATCTTGAAAGCGGGAATAGACGGAGTGGATAAAGAACTAGACCCTGGTAAGCCCTACAATAGTGTCAACCTTTATCGCATGAGCCGTGAAGAGCGAGAAGAGTGGAATATTCGCAATCTTCCTCGAAGCTTGCGAGAGGCTCTGGGAGAGCTAGAAAAAGATTCTGTAGTTCAAGAAGCTTTTACTCCTCATATTCTGGATTTCTTTTTGGAAGCTAAATACCAGGAATGGGAAGAATTTGAGCATGTTGTTCACCCCTGGGAATTGGAGAGGTATTTAGAGCTATACTAATCATTTCTCTAATAAAATATAGAGAGCCGCTATATCTGAAGGAGTAACTCCTGCCACTCGGGCAGCTTGTCCCAAAGTGGCAGGTTTTACTTTTTGTAGTTTTTCCCGTGCTTCTCGAGAAATCACCTGAAGGGAAGAAAAGTCAAAATTAGGAGGAATGGTTTTGTTTTCCATTTTCTTAAATTCTTCTATTTCCCTTTTTTGCCGCTCAATATATCCTCGATATTTGATTTCTATCTCTACCTCTTCAATTACTTGGGGCTCGAGGAACGGCCTTTCCGGGTCAAAAGGAGCTAAGTCTCGGTAATTAATCTCTGGACGAGCAAGGAGGGCACTAGCTTTTATTGCTTCTCTTATCGGGTTGGTTCCTTTTTGAGCTAGTAAACTCTGAAGCTGGGAGGTGGGAAGGATAATAAGGTGAGAGAGGCGCTCAATTTCTTTTTGAATTTCCTCTCTCTTTTCTTCCACTCGCTCGTATTCTTTTTTACTTATTATTCCTCGTTCATAAGCATAGGGCTCAAGACGAAGGTCGGCATTGCTGTGGCGAACGACTAAGCGAAACTCTACTTTCCCAGTGCGCAATCTATAAGGTTCATCTACTCCTTTAGTTACTAAGTCATCAATCATAACTCCAATGTAACTTTCATCTCGCCGAAGGATTAAAGGAGGTTGGCCTTTTATGTAGCTCGCAGCATTGATCCCCGCTATTATACCCTGTCCTGCTGCTTCTTCATATCCTGATGTTCCGTTGATTTGTCCGGCTAAAAATAAACCGGGAATTTCTCGACACTCAAGAGAGGCTCGCAATTGATCGGGTAAAACATAATCATATTCAATCCCATATCCCGGTCTTATTATGTGTGCTTGTTCTAAGCCAGCTATAGAATGAACTATTTCCCCCTGTATTTCTTCTGGTAGCGAAGTAAAAAGGCCTTGGACATAAATTTCATTGCTTTCTTTTCCTTCCGGTTCCAAAAAGAGGAGATGGTTATCTCTTTCAGGAAACCGATAAACTTTATCTTCTAGAGAAGGACATTCTCGCACAGAAGAAGTGTCAGCAACTGAGTAGAGAAGGGGGGAGCGATGGAAATTAGCTTTTATGATATCACAAGTTTTTTTAGAGGTATGAGCAATAAAAACTGATGCTTCTTTATAGACCTGAGGATATCCAGTAAAAGAGAAACAAAGAGGTTCTTCGTCGCTTTCTTGCTCTTCTAATGAAGAAAAATCTATAGTTCTTCGGTCTAATCGGGGGGGAGTGCAAGTATTAAGCCGGCCTAATTGTAGCCCCATCTGTCGTAAACTGGAAACCAAATCTATCGAGGGGAACTCTCCCTGTCTTCCGGCGGGGTAGCTTAGTTCTCCAATTTTTATTACTCCATTTAAGAAAGTGCCGGCGCATAAGACCACAGCTGGAGCAAAAAAGGTAGTTTGATTTTTAACTTTTACTCCTTTTACTTCTCCTTTTTCATCTTGTAATATCTCGGTAACTTCTCCCTGGAAAAGATGGAGATTAGGCACACTTTCCAAGAATTTTCTCATAGTTAAACTGTATAAGTCTCGCTGGGTTTGAGCTCGTAAAGTTTGTACCGCTGGTCCTTTTCCAGTATTAACCTTTCTTATGTGGATAGTAGAAAGGTCAGTAACTTTGGCCATTAATCCTCCTAAGGCATCTATTTCCCTTACTACTTGCCCCTTTCCTGGTCCACCAATAGAGGGGTTGCAGGGCATAAGAGCTAAATGATGAATGGTAGTAGTTAAAAGAAGAGTTTTTTCTCCCATCCGAGCTGAAACGTAAGCAGCTTCGCAACCAGCATGCCCTCCTCCGATTACAATCACATCATAATTTTTCTTCATAAATTCTCCCTTAAAATTAATGTCGGAAGTGACGAATTCCAGTAAAAATCATACTAATCCCCAGTCTATTGCAAGCCTGGATAGAATCTTCATCTCTGATGGACCCCCCGGGCTGAATGATAGCAGTAATTCCATTTTTCCCTGCTTCTTCCACTACATCAGAGAAAGGAAAGAAAGCATCGGAAGCTAACACTGCCCCTTTTTCTCGCCCTTGCGCTTTAAGAAGGGCTATATATAGAGCATCAATTCTACTCATCTGCCCTGCTCCAACTCCCACTGTTTGGTGGTCTTTAGCTAATACAATGGCATTGGATTTAACATGCTTAGCTACTTTCCAGGCAAATAGTAAATCTTCTTCCTCTTGAGAAGTAGGTTTTTTCTCCGTTACTACTTGTAACTTATCCTTATCCAGATCAATTATGTCTTTATCTTGTAAAAGAAATCCTCCATCTACTTTTCTTAAATCAAAATAAGCAGGGGAAGATAGAGAAGCTTTAATAACTCTTAAGTTCTTTTTGGAAGAAAAAATCTCTTGGGCATCTTCTTCGTATCCTGGGGCAATGACCACTTCTATAAACAATTTTCTGAAGATTTCAGCGCTTTCCTTATCTACCGGGCGATTAAAAGCCACAATTCCTCCATAAGCTGACACTGGGTCTCCAGAGAGTGCTTTTTGAGCAGCTACTGAAAGCTTGAAATCAGTTGCTACTCCACAAGGGTTATTGTGTTTTACTATTACCACCGCTGGCTCTTCGTATTCTCTAACTAAACCAAAGGCAGCTTGGACATCGTAGAGATTGTTAAAAGAGAGTTCTTTCCCTCCCCAGTGTTCCATATATCTCATAAAACCTTGAGAATCTAAAGATAAGTCTTCGTAAAAAGCTCCTCGTTGGTGAGGATTTTCTCCATAGCGAAGAGGATATTTTTTGCGAAGCAACAGAGAAAATTGGGGGTAAAAAGGTTCTTCCTCAGAGTAGGTAAGTTTAGTGAGATAATTGGCAATATAGCTATCATAAGCTGAAGTTTGCAAGAAAGCCTCTATAGCCCACTGTTGAGATTTATCTTCAGGAAAACCTCCTCTATTTTTGGTCATCTCTTTCATTAATTCTTGATACTGGTAAGGGGAAGAGACTACTACTACATATCGGAAATTTTTA
>JAGPEW010000071.1 GCA_018056825.1 Candidatus Sordicultor aquaticus | reverse complement strand
AGCCCAGACAGAGCAAAACAGAAAATTTTAGTCCGGTCTACTTTAATTCCACTTAGCCAAGTAGCTCTTTCTGAATTTCCAATAGCCGTTACATACTTTCCAAAAGGAGTAGAGTTTTGAATCAAAAAAAATATACCGAAAAGAACAAAGGCCAATAAATGTGAACCCTTAATTGGTCCTAACTCAAAAGTTAAAGGATTAAGAAGATATAAAACTTGAGGACGTAGCCCAATGGGACGACCACCAGAAATTATTAAGGCTAAGCTAGCAAATACCCCCGAAGCTCCAAAAGTTCCAATAAAGGAAGGAATTTTAAGCTTGGTAAAAATTAAACCGTTAGCCATTCCCAAAAGGAAACCCAAACCAATGGTAATAAAGTACGCCCAAAAACCCAAAGAATTAAGAGTCAAAACAAAAACAACGGTAAAAAGAGAGAGCATCCCTCCTATAGACAAATCGATACTGCCAATCATAATCACAAAAGTTAAACCGATAGCTGCTATAAAATAAGTAGCAGCGTAATCCAAAAGAGTTCCAATATTATAGGTAGAGAGGAAAGCTTGAGGACTAGAAAAAGCCAAAACAGCAAAAAGAACGGCAACTACACTTAAAGCTAACAATTTCCCTTTATCCACTTTCGTCCTCCTTATAAATTTATCCTGTAAACGGCAATAATCAATAATGGGGGCTTCGCCCCCCTTATAACCCCCCGAAAGGCAAAAACAAAGAAAAGAACAAAGACTAACTGAGGAAGAAAAACATTCCTCACTATTAGGGGGTATTTTCCCCCTAATAACCCCCTAAAAACTAAAACATAAAGGCAAAACATGAAAAGATAAATGCTAACTGAGGAAGGAAAAGCACCTTCCTCGGTACAAGGGGAAAGAATTCTCCCTTGTAAACCCCTTTCTTTTTACCAGTGCAATAACTCTCTGTCTGTCCTTTCTGAATGGTTCTATCATCCCCTTGCCTGTCATTCCTGAATGTTTTTATCAGGAATCCGAACTATAAGGTGGCGTTGCCTCCTATAACCCCCGAAAGGCAAAAACTAAAAACTGAAAGGATAGACCACTATTGTTTCTCTAAGATTTATTATATTGAATTCCATTTTCATCCTCATCTGATGCCCCGAAGGGGCATGAGGGTCTATCCTGAAAATAACTCAAACTACATATTGTATTAAATCAGAAGGAGCAGGTTTAGATTCGGTGGCATCCAACATCCCGCTTATTTTCCCGTCCTTCATGACTATAATCCGGTTGGCCAAACCGATATCTTCTTCAAAACTGTCTCCCATAATAATCATAGCCATTCCATTCTCCGCCATTTCTCTAATGAGAGCATAAATTTCATGTTTTGCTCCTACATCTACTCCTCGAGTAGGGTGAGACATAATGAGAACTTTAACTTGAGAAAGCAGCCACTTAGCTATTACTACTTTCTGTTGATTGCCTCCACTTAAGTTAAGACACAAAACCGAGGGAGAAGGAGCTTTAATCTGTAACTTATTCATCATTTCCTGGGAAAGACGAAATTGTTCTTCTCGCCTCACTAAAAAACCTCGAACTAAACGATGGATAATGGGTAAAGTAATATTTTCAAATACGGGAAGATGTAAAATCAACCCCTCATTGCGTCGGTCTTCTGAGATATATCCAATACCTAACGCAAAAGCTTGAGTAGGAGAATTAATATTTACCCTTTTTCCATCTATCCAAATTTCTCCAGAATCGAGTTTAGTTTCACCATATAGGGCTCGGCAAAGCTCTTCCTTCCCTGAACCTACTGTTCCGCACAAGCTCAGTATCTCGCCCTGGTGTAAGCTAAAAGAAATGTCATAAAAAGCACCTTTTTTAGTACAGTTTCGCAGCTCCAAAACAACCTTTTCTGCTGGTTTTCTTTGTCTTGATGCTAAATAATACTCCTCATGCAATTCCCGCCCTACCATCCTAGATCGTAAAAGCTCTTCAGAAACTTCCTCATGAGAGAAACACCCAGCATTTTGACCATCTTTTAGAACATAAACCCGGTCACAAAGTTCAACTACCTCTTTCAACCGATGAGAAATATAAACGAAGGAAACTTTTTTCTTTAATTCCTTTAGCTTATTAAACAACCTTTCAATCTCTTCTTCTTCCAAAACAGTAGTGGGTTCATCCAGAATAATAATGGGATAAGTAACTTGGGCCTGACGAGCTAACCAGATATTTCGGGCAATTTCTACCATTTGCCGCTCCATAAAATTTAGTTCATGGACATAAACCTGAGGGAATAATTCTAATCCTACTTCCTCAAGAATTTTCGCTGCTTCCTGCATCATTAGTTTTTGGTCTAAAGTTCCCCTATGAACAAAAAATTTCTCTCGCCCTAAGAAAAGATTCTCATAAACTCGCATATTGGGTAACACTGCTTGCTCTTGAAAAACCATTCCAACCCCCAAAGCTCGAGCATCATGAGGATGTTTAATCTCCACTTTTTGCCCGCGAAGAAAGATTTCTCCTTTATCAGCTCTATAAACTCCGGCCAGGATTTTCATCAAAGTACTTTTCCCCGCTCCGTTTTCTCCCACTAAACCAACAATTTCATTAGGAAAAACTTCTATGCTTACTTTCTCCAGAGCTCGAACTCCAGGGAAAGTTTTAGAAATATTTTCCATTTTCAAGACTGGCTCCATAAACTTGAACCCCCTAATACTTATCTTACTAAAAACTCCAAAATCATTTCATTATTTTTATTTTTTTCCTATCGATAGTCAAAGCAACTGTAGCAATCAATATCACTCCAATAATCCCCTGTTGAACATACGGGCTTACCCCCATCAAGACCATTCCATTACGCAAAACAGTTAGAATGAAAGCTCCAATAATAGCTCGAGGAACATTACCTACTCCACCAGTAATGGCAATACCTCCCAGAACGCAAGCACCAATAGAATCAAAAGTAAAACCCAAAGGAGCAGTAATATCTCCTGAACCCAATCGTGCTGTAAGCAAAGCCCCAACTATCCCATAAAGAATTCCTCCAATTAAAAAAGCTTCGGTTTTAATTTTAGAAGTAGGTATTCCCAGGTCTTGAACAATAGTCTCATCTCCTCCTAAAGCCAATACATACCGACCAAAAGCCGTCTTCTCACTAATAAACCAGATTATAAAGAATAAACCGAGAGCCAAAATAAAGGGAAAAGGTAAAAACCCAATCTTACCTAAACTTAATAGACGAAAGTTCCAGTCGGTAATTACTACCGGGTTGCCTCGGGTAATTAAAACTCCAAGACCAGTAGTAATGTAGCCAATACCCAAAGTAACCATAAAAGAAGGAATTTTAAACCGAGAAAGGATAAAACCATTCAAAAAACCAAAGCCAGCTCCTACTAACCCACAAATAACCAAAGCCAAAAAACCAAAATCATTAGAGTTAGAGAAGTTTTTCACCAATAAACTTGCTACTACGCTACATAAACCTACCACTCCCTCTACCGAGAGATCGATACTCCCCATCATAAGAATAAAAGCTAGAGAAAGTGAAGTTATAACAAGTAAAGAAGCCAAATCCAGGATATTAAACAGATTAGAAAGAGTGAAAAAACGAGGATTTAAGAAACTAAAAAAAACAACTAAAACGATCAAAGCTATTAAAGAAGGATTTGCTCCTATTTTACTCAACCAAGTTTTTTCACTATCAGATAAAACAGCCGCTTTGGTTTCCACGTCTCTTTTATTCCCCCTTAATAAATTTAGCCCGGAGAAGCTTCTCCGGGCTAAATCAAATTATAAAGTTATTACTATTCTCTTATACCTCGTACCCATTTTCCCCAATAGTTATTCCAATCGTACTCTGGAGTACCTTCCACATAATTTTCAATATACCAATCGATGTTTTCTTGAGTAATCAAAATAGTTTCGGCAATCCACTCTCTTTTGTTTTCTGGTAGCTCTTCGATTTTAATCTTACCCTGCTTAACTGCCAAAGGAATAGATAATCCCATTCCTCCCTGCCAGAAAGCATCAGACGCCACAGTGGCTACTGCCTCTCCGTTTTTAATAGCAGTTATCATCTCTGGAATAGCATCAACTCCGGATACCGGCACTTTACCTATCAATTCCCGCGCACGCAAAGCCTCTAAAGCTCCGATAGCCATAGAATCATTAGCACACCATATCGCCTTTATATCGGGGTTAGCTACTAAAGCATTAGAAACTTGATTATAGGCTTTTGTTTTTTCCCAATCAGCTGCCTGCCAACCCACTAACTCAATTTCTGGATATTCAGCTAATGCTTTTTGAAATCCTTCCCAGCGCTCAATTGAGGAACTATTCCCCAGCAGCCCCTGCAAGGCAAAAACTTTGCCTGAACCACCAATACTATCAAAAAGAACTTTAGCAGTGTTGTATCCAGAGGCTCTGTTATCAAAGGTTATATGACACACCCAATATTTGTAATCAGTAACTTTGACCTCATCAGGCTTATTCCACCAAGTTACAAAGTAAACTCCACTTTTTTCCAGCTCATTCGCAATAGCCTGGGTATCAGTAGACTGGTTGGGGTCGATAGAAAAAACTACATTACCCTGAGAACGCGCCACCAGAGCTTTTATGTCATTCAACTGCTTCTCACTCGACCCTTCACAAGTTTGGATTACGTTATACTCTTCCCAACCCAAAGATTTAGCAAAAGCAGTAGCCCCCTCTGCCCATACGGCATGATAAGGATTAGATAGACTTCTGATAGCTGTACCTAAATAAACCGGCTCTTCTTGAGCAAAAGCACTAAAACCAACAATAATCATTCCTAAAACAATTACTAAACCAAGCAACTTTTTCATAAAGTGAACTACCTCCCTTCTTCTCACACATAAAATTAATTAATTAAATAACACATATTTATAAAATAAGTCAACTGTAGTAGCTCTATTAAGATTACCACCTCCCCTGATTAGAGAAACACATTAAATGGTAATTACCGCTGAAAGCAGTTTAGCACCACCTTCTAGGGAAGTCAATGTAGCGAGAGGCTATAATATAGTTATTCTGTGATAATGTCACTCGGACAGGCGCCTATCTAGCCCGCAGTGCTATATAACAGTGAAAATCTGGGTGTCTATCCTGTAAACGGCAATAATCAATAATGGGGGCTTCGCCCCCCTTATAACCCCCAGAAAGCAAAAACAAAAGATTTAAAAAATACAAGACAAATACCACTGAGGAAGAAAAAGCACTTTCCTCAGTGGGGCTTCGCCCCCCTTATAACCCCCAGAAAGCAAAGACAAAAAAATAAAGGGCGAAGACTTAAAAAAAAATGAAAAACTGAAAGGATAGACTATTATTGTTT
>JAGPEW010000070.1 GCA_018056825.1 Candidatus Sordicultor aquaticus | reverse complement strand
GGTTTAGCTTTTTTCCACAGTACAAAATCAGCAGGGTTTTTCTTTTTGTACCTAACTTCTACCCGAGCCCCTTCCACTAACTCGTCCAGATTCTTACGAGAAAGTTTCCCATAGGAAGGAAACCGAGAAACATCAAAAAGGATATCTCCTTCCCTCTCGTAAGTGTAACCTTTTTCCTCCAGAATTTTCACGAGAGAGATTATATCTTCAATGTGCTCTGTAGCCCGAGGATGAAAAGTGGCTTTTCGTATTTTCAAGCTTTCAGCATCGCGCCAGTATTCAGCAATATAGCGCTCGGCTAATTCCCTGGGGCTCTCTCCTAACTCTTCTGCTCTTTTTATGATTTTATCGTCAATATCGGTAAAATTCTGCACCATTATAACTTCAAAGCTTTTATGTTCTAAAAAACGACGCAGAGAATCAAAAACCACAAAAACTCGAGCATTTCCAATGTGAATTAAATCATAAACAGTAGGACCACAAACATAGAAGCGAACCTTATTCCCTTCCTGAGGGAAAAAAGTCTCCTTTTTCTGGGTAAGAGTATTAAATAGCTGAATTTCCATTATCTCCCACTCTTGCTTTAATTTTTTCTAAAACCTTTTCTTTTCCTAAAGCCACAAGTAAACGGTCTAATTCCGGTCCTTCCTCATCCCCGGTTAACGCCCAGCGCAAAACGGGATAAAAAAGCGAGGGAGAAAACCCACTTTCCTTCTGCCAGAAACGAAGATTTTCCTGTATCTCCTTTTCCTTCCAAGGAGCAGGAAGACTATTTAAGGAAGAAAATAGAAATCTCAATATCCTAAACTTTTCTTCCTCTTGTACTTTTTCTTCTTTTACTGATACATAATCTCTTAACTTTTCTGCTATTTCCTTTAAAGTAACTGACTCTTCTCTTATCAAATCTAGCAATAGATAAAATCTCTCTTCTCCTAATTCTTTTTTAAATCTTTTAATATCTTCTCCTCCCCAGGGGAGGAGTTTTTCTTCTAATTCCTTGATATCCATTCGGCGAATATAAGTTTTATTCCACCAGTTCAGACGGGAGAGGTCAAAAATTGCTCCTCCTTTACCTATCCGCTCTAAAGAAAAGAGAGTATAAATTTCTTCTCCTTCTACTATTTCTCTCCCTTCAGGGAAGGAATGCCCTAAAGTCAAAAGATAATTCAGTATAGCTTCAGGTAAAAATCCTTCTTCTCTGAAAAATTGTAAATTCACTTCTCCTTTTCTTTTACTCAATTTAGCTCTATTTTTATCTAAAATAATGGGAACGTGGGCAAAAAGAGGAGGAGTAAACTCCAAAGCTTCATAAAGCAAAATTTGATAAGGGGTATTGGGTAAGTGTTCTTCTCCCCGCAACACATGCGATATATTCATTAAAGCATCATCCACAACACAAGCAAAATTATAAGTGGGAACACCATCTGATTTTAAAACAATGAAGTCTCCCAAAGAAGAAGTATGAAAAACTACTTTTCCTCTTACCAAATCTTCCAACACTATTTCTTTGCCCCCCGGAATTCGGAAACGCCAAGAAGGTTTTATTCCCCTCTCTTCTTTTTCTTTCCTCTCTTCCGGAGAAAGAAAAAAACAGCGACCAGAATAGCGAGGAGCCTTACCCATCTTTAACGCTTTTTTTCTCTCTTCTTCTAACTCTTCTACTGTGCAATAACAAGGATAAATAAAGTTTTTAGCTTTTAGTTGAGTAATAAAAGATTGATAGATTTCCCCTCTTTCTGACTGCCGATAAGGAGCATAAGGTCCTCCTCGGTCTGGACCTTCATCCCATTCTATACCCAGCCACTGGAGGTCCTCCAATATAGCTTTTTCGAATTCCTTTTTAGATCTTTCTCGGTCCGTATCTTCAATACGTAAAATAAAATTTCCTTTTTCTTTACGAGCCAAAGCCCAGTTAAAAGCAGCCGTTCTTGCTCCCCCCAGATGCAGAAAACCAGTAGGGCTGGGAGCAAAACGAGTCCTTATTCTCCCCATCTCAACACCTCAATTTTAACTTCACTCAGGCCATCTTCGTGAATATCTAAAACCTTAGCAGCAGCAAGAGATAAATCTATAACTCGGCTTTCGTTC
This sequence comes from Candidatus Sordicultor aquaticus, assembly GCA_018056825.1. Taxonomy (GTDB): domain Bacteria; phylum Atribacterota; class Atribacteria; order Atribacterales; family Caldatribacteriaceae; genus Sordicultor; species Sordicultor aquaticus. Next base: position 3,263 of record JAGPEW010000070.1, on the reverse strand, counting down.
CAGGGGCCACGGTCATTTATCCTTACCACTACTTGTCGCCCATCTTCCACGTTGGTTACCAAAATAACACTTCCTAGGGGAAGGGTGCGGTGAGCAGCAGTAAAAGCATAAGGGTTGTAAGGCTCTCCACTGGCAGTAGCTCTTCCCTCAAAGTTATTACTACACCAGGAAGCTATTCCTTCCGTTACTTCTTTAACCTCTTTTCCTTCTCTCATCCGGTAAAATTCTATCTGGATATTGTTCAACCAAGAAAGAGCCAAACTTAAAGGGTCAGAATTATTAGCTCGAGCATCTTCCTTTAAGACGGTAAAAAGTTTATCTTGGTCAGCAAAGGCTATAGCTTTACCTTTTTCCCAAACCACGTGAAAATTCACCATTTCCCGAGAACTTCGAAATAATTTAGTGAGAGATTGAGCAATCACTTTGGCTCTTTCTTCTAAAGTAGAATACCCTCCCCCATAGCGGATACGGATAGCGGTTCGGCCCTCCACATTTATAGAACAAGCTCCAGATTGAGACTCAAGAGAAATCAACTCTGCTCCTCCGCTTCTCGATCCAGGAGCAGCAATTACCAATCCACAAACCATCAGAGCTAAGATTTTATTTATTCTTTCTTCCGCAAAAGGCTTACAGCAAAACAACCGATTCCTTCCCCCTTTCCCAGACTACCCAAGCCTTCATTAGTAGTAGCTTTTATGCCTATAACCTCTTTTTTCACTCTCATAGCTAAAGAAAGACTTTTTTTCATCTCTTCAACAAAGGGAGCAATAAGAGGTTCCTCAGCAATAAGGGTAGTGTCCACGTTTTCTATTTCCCATCCTTGTTCTCGTATTTTCTCACATACTTCTTCCAAAAGGATAATGCTCCTTATCCCTTCCGTAGATGGCGAAGATGGAGGAAACCAATATCCAATATCTTGAAGGCCAGCTGCCCCTAAAAGACTATCCATTAAAGCATGAGAGAGCACATCTCCATCGGAATGACCATATAGTCCTCGCTGGTATGGTATATGTATTCCAGCTAAAAATAATTCCCTTCCCTCTTTCAAAGGGTGAATGTCATATCCTAAGCCCACTCGCCAACCACTCACTTTTTTCGCCACCTCAATAACTCTTCAGCTAAAATAAGGTCTTGAGGAGTAGTAATTTTTAGGTTATCTTCTGAACCCAATACCAGGTGCACCGATTTTCCCATTCTCTCTACTAGTGATGAGTCATCAGTTCCCTTAAATCCCTCTTCTTTAGCTCTCTCCAGAGCCTCCCAAATCAAAGAAACGCGAAAGGCTTGAGGGGTTTGCGCCCGCCAGATATTCTGTCGATTCAGAGTTTCATGGATAACTTCTCCATCTAAACTAAATTTAACGGTATCTACACAAGGCATAGCACAACAAATAGCTTCAAATTTAATAACCCCTTCCACACATCTTTCCAATATTTTCTCATCTACTAAAGGTCTCACTCCATCGTGGATGAGTACAAAATCTGATCCTTTATCTTTCAATTCCCTGACTCCCCAATAGACTGAATCCTGACGAGTTTCTCCACCGGAAACATATTTTTTAACTTTTCGATAACCATATTTCTCCCAGACTTCCCTTTTAAACATTTGCTCATGGAGAGGGTTAATTACTACTATTATTTCCTCTATCCAGGGAGATCTTTCGAAAACATCCAAGGTATGAGCCAGAACTGGTTTCCCAAAAAGAGGTAAATATTGTTTGGGAACTACCGAGTTTACTCTTTCTCCTCTACCAGCTGCCACTATTATAGCGAAAAACAAAGTTAACTCCCCTTTCTGAACTATTCAGGAACGATTACTACTACTTTTTAATTTAGCAAATATCATTCTACCTGCAGGAGTTTGAAGAACGCTGGTGACCACCGTATCTATAGTGGTATTAATATATCTTCTTCCATCTTCTACTACCACCATAGTACCATCATCGAGATAACCAACTCCCTGGTTTTCCTCTTTACCTTCCCTAATAATTTGTATTCGTAACTCTTCTCCCGGAAGAACATAAGGTTTTAAAGCATTAGAAAGGTCATTTATATTCAGTACTTCTACCCCTTCCAACTCAGCAATTTTATTTAAATTAAAGTCATTGGTAATAACTTTCGCCTCCAACACCTTAGCCAACTTTATTAGCTTAGCATCTACATCCCTTATTTCCGGAAAATCCCGGTCCACAATTTTAACATTTACCTTCTTCTCTTTTCTCATTCGATTGAGAATATCCAAACCTCTTCTTCCTCGATTCCTTTTTAAAGGGTCCTGAGAATCAGCCACTTGCTGAAGTTCTCGCAAAACAAAGCGAGGAACTAAAAGGTTTCCTTCCACAAAGCCAGTTTTACATATATCAGCAATTCTTCCATCTACAATAGCGCTGGTATCCAAAATCTTATCTGAATTTCCTCCTCCTCGGCTAGGTTTCAATCGGGGAATACCAGTAAAAATGGTAACAATGTCTTCTTTTCTCCACATAAATACTACTAATCCCAGGGCTCCACAAACCACAGTAACAATGAGAGGAAGAGAAGCATTTTTAAAAGGTAAAAAAGAAATAGGATAAATCAGTAGCACTCCAATTACTAAACCAACCACTAAGCCTCCCAAAGCCACTAAAACATCGATAGCTGAAAGATGACTAAAAACTCTAGCAAAACTTTTAAATAAATTAGCAACGGGCCTTCTTTTTTTTCTGTTAAGAAAATAAGACAGGATTAAAACAAGAGCTACTAAAACTACTATTAACCACCCGATTTTAGGCATAAAGCTTCCTCCTTGATAAGATAATAGCCATACAAGCTTAAAAAATTATATCATTTTATAGGAAAAAGATTCCGCCTGAGGCAATTATCTGGCTTTTTCCTATTTTCGTCCGGAGTATGTGTTTTTTTACAATACTTATATGGTTATTTAAGAAGATAACTGTTATTGCTTCTTTATGTCCCATAGACCCTCTCTTTCTCTAAAATTTTCCTTGCTTCATTTATCAAGGTTTTAAAAATAAAAACAGCAACCTCACAAATTTTCTCCCACCCGAGAAAACATTACCACTCTTATACAGGTAATAGAAAATTACAACACTGGAGTACTTTTTAAAAGGAGATTAGAGGAGATAAAACCTACTCTAATCTCCTTAGGTTTCTCTTTCTTTTTCCAGGTAATAAAGGTTGATTCTATTTCTCTAAAAATTCTCCATTGGGAAGGAGATTTTTAGGAGGTGTTTCTCCCTGCTCTCTCATCTTCAGACGAGCACA
>JAGPEW010000069.1 GCA_018056825.1 Candidatus Sordicultor aquaticus | reverse complement strand
CAATGGAGGAAACTTCTGCAACAAACTCCCTTTCCGCAATGTGTGGGAGTATGGGAAGAAATCCTTGGTTTTTTTGAAAATCAGTTCGATGAAGCGTTAGGAAAAGAAGAAGAGGAAGAGGAAGAAACATCTTCATCGCTGGAAAAAGAAGATTGGTCTATTCTTTTTACTCAGCTTCTTTTTAGCTTGGAAGAACAGGAAGAAAAGACTTTGAAAGCTCCGGAAAAGCGATGGGAAGCCCTTCGCCATAGAGAGGTAAAAGAATTGGAAAAGTTAACCTTAGCCGAACTTTTGTCTCTCTATGAACTTTATTTGGTTCCTGAAACTTCTCCTGACGTGCCATTAGACTATCAGTTCCAAAAATTATTGGAAGAAAGAAAAACAATAATTAAAACGATGGTAAAGGAAAAAGAATTTTGGGAGATGGAGGAATTTTTTTTGGATTGTTCAGATCGAAAGGTTACCATTGCCACTTTTTTGATTCTACTGGATTTGGTGTTCAGAAAGGAATTACAGATGAAAAAGGAAGGAAATGGTAAAATATATTTTGGGAAAATCTATTCTTCAGGTGAAGAACCTAGTTGAAGCTTTGCTTTTCTCTTCTCCTCATCCAGTATCCTATTCGGAAATGGTGAAAATAGTTGAAGTAGATAAAGAAATCATAATTCAGGCTTTGCAAGAGCTTCGAGATGAGTACGAAAAAAGAGAGGGGGCTCTCATTATTCGAGAAATAAATGGGAAATGGCAAATGGTGGTTAAACCAGAATATGGCCAGGAATTGAAGACCAAAATGAAAATAAATAGTGCTAAAGCTATTTCTCGGAAAGCCTTGGAAACTTTAGCTATAATTTCTCTTTATCAGCCTCTTACTAAAACTCAGATTGATTTAAAAAGAGGGGTAGATTCATCACAGACTATCCGTACTCTCTTAGAGAAAGGGTTAATAACTGTAGCAGGGCAAAGTAATATCCCCGGTAAGCCTCTCTTGTATAAAACCACCGATAAATTTTTAGAAGTGTTTGGGATAAAAAACGAAGAAGAATGGGAAAAATTAAAAAATTACTTTCAAGAAAAGAAAAATGGAGAGATTAAATAAATTTTTAGCTCAAGCAGGAATAGCCTCTCGCCGAAAGTGTGACCAATTAATAAAAGAGGGTAAAGTTACTGTAAATGGTCAGTTGATTACTAATCCAGCAGAAAGAGTAAGGGGAGAAGAAATCATAAAAGTTGAAGGTAAGATAGTGGAGAAAAACGAGGAGTTAGTTTATATACAACTGTATAAACCACGAGATTACCTCACCACCCTCTCTGACCCTCGAGGACGGCAAACAGTGGCTAATCTTCTTTGTGAAGTGACTGCTCGAGTTTTTCCGGTAGGAAGATTAGATAGTGAAAGTGAAGGATTACTACTCTTCACCAATGACGGTATTTTAAGCTATTTTCTTACTCATCCCCGTTTTGAAGTGGAAAAAAAATATTTGGTATATGTGGAAGGAAAGCTAAGAGAAAACGAGCTTTCAGTTTTAGAAAAGGGAGTAGTAGTTAAAGATATTTCCTATCATATTAGGCGAGGGGAAATAAAGGAGATTTCTTCTAATTGTAGCATAGTAGAAGTTACCCTTACAGAAGGTAAGAAACACGAAGTCCGGATAATGTTTGATTATTTAGGGCATCCCGTGTTAAGATTGATAAGAATTAGTATGGGGCCTCTTTCCTTGGACAAAAATCTTCTTCCTGGAAAGTGGCGCTATCTATCCGATAAGGAAATCCAGTTTTTGCAAAAATATAAGGAGGAAAAACTTGGTAAGTGAATCAGGATTAATTCAAGTATATTTTGGGGAAGGAAAAGGTAAAACTACTGCTGCTTTAGGAACTATTTTGCGAGCAGTAGGCCAGGGAATGAAAGTCCTTCTTATCCAATTCTTTAAGAAGAGATTTACCGGGGAACTGGCATCTTTGCAACTTTTACCGGGGGTGAATGTTTTCCAGTTTGGTAGTGGTGAATTCTTATCCGGAGAGGCTTCTCTTGAAGACCAGAAAGAGTTTGCCCTGGGTTGGTATATGGCACAAGAAGCTCTGAAAAAGGGAGAATACGATATAATAGTTCTGGATGAACTGCCTTACGCTTTTTCCTATTGTCTTCTAACTTGGGAAGAGATGGAAAGAGCTCTAAAACAAAAAAACCCTAATGTAGAAGTGATTATTACTGGAAGAAAGGTTCCTGAGGAATTAATTACCATAGCTGATTTGGTTTCAGAGGTAAAATTGGTTAAACACCCTTTTAATAGAGGAATAACTGCTCGGCGAGGGTTTGAATATTAAGATGGAGAAAAAAGTTCGAGGGATAAGAGGAGCAATTACAGTAGAAAGAGATGATAAAGAGGAGATTAAACAAGCTGCCGAGGAGTTATTCGGGCTTCTCTTAAAAGAGAATGATATATTTCCTCAGGAGGTAGTAGGAGTTTTTATCACTGTTACCCCTGACTTACATTCTATTTTTCCTGCTCAGGCTATTAGAGAAAAAGAGGAATTTCGCTATATTCCCCTTATCTGTGCTCAGGAAATAAAGATAGAAGGAGCCTTAGAAAAATGTATTCGCTTCTTAGCTTTAGCTTATACTGATAAAGAACCAGTGGATATTCACCATCTTTATTTGAGAAAAGCTTCTTCTTTGAGAGAAGACTTTAATTGGGGAAAGAATTTATGAAGGAAGTTTTGATTCGTCCTTTTTCTAAAAAAGTGGAGGGAGAAATGCGTGCTCCTCGAGATAAATCTTTGAGTCATAGAGGAGCTATGATTGGAGCCCTAAGTCAGGGAGTAACAGTTGTGGATGGCTTTTCTTTTTGTGCTGATTGCCTCTCTACTCTTTTTGGTCTGGAACTCTGGGGAGTAGAGATAACCAAAGAGGAAGAAAAAGAGAGAATTATAGTTAAAAGCAAAGGGTTAGGAAAACTGAAAGAATCAGAAAATGTCATTGATACTGGCAATTCAGGGACTACTATGCGGCTTTTAGCTGGTATAGCCACAGGGATAGATGGGTTTACTGTATTTACTGGAGATAGCAGTCTTCGTCAGCGGCCGATGAAAAGAGTTATGGAGCCTTTACGCCTCACTGGTGCAGAAGTGGGAGGAAGAAAAGATAACTCTTTTCCTCCTTTTTTTGTGCGAGGTAAAAATAGAGTAAAAGCTTTTTTTTATCGTCTTCCCCTTCCCAGTGCTCAGGTTAAATCAGCTTTGATTTTTGCTGCTCTTAGAGGGGAGGGAATGTCTTTTATTGAAGAGCCCTTACCTTCTCGAGACCACACGGAAAACTTACTCCGTTACTTAGGGGTTAAAATAGAGAAAAAAAACAACATAGTTGAAATTGAACCCCCTTCTTTTATTCCCGCTTCTTATTTATCACTTCCTGGCGATTTATCTTCTGCTTCTTTTTTAATTGCTTTGGTTACTCTTCTACCTCAATCTCGTATTTTAATCAAAGACGTAGGATTAAACCCCACCCGAACTGGGTTTTTGACCTGTCTTCGAGAAATGGGGGGAAACTTTAAAATAATTGGAGAGAGAGAAGAATGTGGCGAGCGCCGGGGAGATATAGAAGTAGAATATTCCTCTCTCCGGGGAATAAAAATTGGAGAAGACTTAATCCCTCTTTTAATTGATGAAATACCCGTAATTGCAGTTTTAGCTGCTAAAGCCGAAGGGGTTACCATCATTTCTGGGGCAGAGGAATTGAGAGTAAAAGAAACTGACCGCCTGAAAGCTATCGCTCAAGGATTAAGGGAACTAGGTGCAACAGTAGAGGAAAGAAAGGATGGGCTTTTGATTCAGGGACCCTGTGCTTTTCAGGGAGGAAGAGTAAAGAGCTATGGAGATCATCGAATAGCTATGAGTTTAGTAATAGCAGGAATAGTAGGAGAGAAGGATTTAATAGTGGAAGATGTAGATTGTGTAAAAATAAGCTATCCCAACTTTTTTTCTGATTTAGAGAAAATTGGTTATGGGGAATGGGAAATGAGAGAAAGATGAAAGAACATATAGCTATAGATGGACCCGCTGGAGCAGGAAAAAGCACAGTAGCTCAAAGATTAGCTCGGCGTTTAAATTACCTTTACCTTGATACTGGAGCTCTGTATCGAGCGATAACTCTTTATCTTTGGGAAAATCATATTCCCTTTGAGAATTTCCAAGACCTTTCTTCGATACTGACTGCAATAACAATAGAGGTTTCTTGGGAAGAGAAGTTTCGGATATTTTTAAATAGCCGAGAAGTAACTGAAGATATCCGTCAACCCGAAGTAGATGCTTTAGTTTCTCCAGTGGCTAAAATAAAAGAGATAAGAAACTATTTACGAGACGTGCAACGGAGAATTGCCCTATCTCGTCCCTCAGTCACTGAGGGACGAGATATTGGCACAGTAATATTACCCGATGCAGATTTAAAAATTTTTCTTATTGCTCGCCCCGAAATTAGAGCTTATCGTCGCTTTAGAGAAAGGAAAGACAAAGGGAATAATATAGATTATAAAGTAGTTTTAAGAAACGTGCTGGAGCGAGATTTTATTGATTCTACTCGGGATGATGCTCCTCTACAAAAAGCAAAAGATGCTATAGAAATAGACACTTCTTTTTTGAGCATAGATGAAGTGGTAGAAAAACTTTACCAGCTGGTGAAAAATTAAATGGAAGTATGGTTAGCAAATAGAACAGGTTTTTGCCCTGGGGTTAAAAGAGCTTTTGATTTGGCTTTTCGCGCTCTTTCCCGGAGGAAGTCAGTATATTTTTTGGGAGAGTTAGTTCATAATTCCCAGGCTATAAAAATGATAGAAGAAGAGGGGGGAGTGATGGTAAATAGTCCTGAAGATATACCTCCTTTTTCTTTAGCAGTTACTCGTTCCCACGGATTAGAGAAAAAAGTTAAAGAGTTTCTGGAGAATCGTCACGTGGAAATTATTGACACTACCTGTCCTCGAGTAAAAAAAGCGCAAACTTTAGCTCAAGAATTAGAAAAAAAAGGGTATAGTCTGGTTATTTTAGGTAGTTCCGAGCATCCTGAAATACAGGCTCTATTAAGTTTTCTTTCTCAAGAGGCTCTGGTCTTAGAAAGAAAGGAAGAGTGGAGGAAGTTAGAGAAATTTCTCTCTAGAGAAAAGATAGGAGTAGTAGAACAAACCACCTTTCCTCGAGAGATAAAAGAAGAGTTTACTAAAGAGATACAAAACTTAGTTCCTAATCTAAATATTGAAGTTTTTGATACTTTGTGTGCTGAAACCGAAATGCGGCAGAGAGATTTAGTAGAAGGTATCAAACTTTATAAAATTAATAAAGTGGTAGTAGTAGGAGGAAAAAATAGTTCTAACACCAAAGCTTTATTTCTTACTGC
>JAGPEW010000068.1 GCA_018056825.1 Candidatus Sordicultor aquaticus | reverse complement strand
AAAATGTCCCTAGTATATTTCTACGGACTACTTTTTTAGTAGGATTCCCAGGGGAAGATGAGAAAGCTTTTCAACGCTTAATCGATTTTGTAAAAGATTTTCGCTTTGAGCGAATGGGAGCTTTTATTTATTCTGAATCACCCGATGCGCCTTCAGCTTTGCTTTACCCTAAAGTGGAGGAGAAAGTGAAGAAGGAGCGTTATCAGATGCTAATGGAAGTGCAAGAAAAAGTAATGCGAGAGTTTCATAATTCTTTAGTAGGTCAGGAATTAGAAGCAATAGTGGATGAAGTTTCCTTAAAAAAGGGGGTTACTCATTCTTGGGGAAGAACTTATGGAGATGCTCCAGAGGTAGATGGGAAAATAAGTTTTAGCTCCCGAGGTGATAGATTAAAAAGAGGAGAAATAGTAAAGGTTAGAGTTACTAAAAGTAGTAGTTATGAATTGAAAGGAGAAAAAATTTGAAAGCTGCTATTCTAGGTATAGGAACAGAGCTATTAACTGGATTAGTTAGAGACTATAATGCTTATTTTTTGGCTCAAAAGCTGGTGGACAAAGGAATATTGCCGCAATTTATTCTTTTTGTACCTGACCAGATAGAAAAGATAGTGGATGCCTTGCATTTTCTCCTAAGAGAAGAAGAAGTGAAGCTGGTAATTGTATCAGGGGGTTTAGGCCCTACCGAGGATGATTTAACTCGGGAGGCAATAGCTCAAGCCTTGGGTAAGAATTTGGTTCTTGACTCTGAAGCTTGGAATAGAATTCAGTTTTTTTATCGGAAGCTGAGGAATATTGAACCTCCAGAGAATAATAAAAGGCAGGCTTTTATCCCTCAAGGAGCAGAAATACTTTATAACGAACGAGGAACGGCTCCTGGTTTTAAACTTCAAGTGGGGGAAAAAAATATCTTTGTTATTCCCGGTGTTCCTCGAGAGGCCGAATTTTTCTGGAGCGTGATAGAGAAAAACCTTCCTCAAGAAGAGGAATATTTTTATCGTTCTCCTGTTTTCAAATTTTGTGGCATTGGAGAATCTAACCTAGCTGAGGAAATAAAACCTTTTCTTTCTCATCTTCCTTCTTCTTTTAATTTGGCTTTTCTTCCCAACTACGGGGAAGTATGGCTCTATGTTTATAGTTCTCACTTTTCTCTGGAAGAAAAAGAGGCTGCTCTTAGTTTTTTAAATGAGGTAGCTCACCACCTGGATAAATACTTTTTTACCCCTTATGGTGACACTTTAGAAGAGGCAGTAGAAAAGATGATGAGAGAAAAAGGTCTAAAGCTGGCTTTGGCAGAATCTTGTACGGGAGGGTTGGTAGCTAATCGAATAACAGATATCGAAGGTAGCTCTCAAGTGTTTGAGCGAGGATATGTGGTATATAGTAACGAGGCTAAAAAAGAAGATTTAGGTGTTCCAGAGGGAATTTTAAAGGAAAAGGGAGCGGTGAGTAGAGAGACAGCTTACTTTTTAGCTTGCGGAGTACGCCGGAGGGGAAAAGTAGACTTAGGTCTCGGAATTACTGGTATCGCAGGCCCGGGAGGGGGAAGCGAAGAAAAACCGGTGGGATTGGTTTATATTGGTCTATCTAGTGAAGAAGGGGTGAGAGTGCAAGAGTTTCATTTTTCGGGAGATAGGTTGATGAATAAGAGATTTGCCTCTCAATCCGCTCTGGTGATGGTTTTTCAATATTTGAAGGAGAAATTTAGTTATGAGTTCAGCTACCATTAGAAGTTTTGTGGCTTTAGACCTTCTTCCTGAGGCTCAGGATTTCTTGGAAGAATTAATTAAAAAAGAAAAAAAGCACTATCCCGAAGCTAAATGGGTTAAAAAGGAACAGCTTCATATTACTCTCCATTTTTTTCCTGCTTTTGTGGCGGCTCAAATAGAGGAAATGAATAAATTGTTAGGAGAAGTAAGCAGAAGATTCACTGCCTTTCCGGTAACTTTAGAGAGATGGGGAGCTTTCCCTTCTCTTCACCGGGCTCGAGTGATATGGATAGGAATGGACGAGGCAGGAGAAGAGAAGATAAAGGAAATAAGGGGAGAAGTAGAAGAAGGAATAATTAAAAAAGGATGGGAAAGAGAGGAAAGAGAGTTTTCTCCTCATATTACTCTGGCTCGTTTTCGCTCTCCTTTTACTCTTTCTTCTCTAGGGGAGGATAATATTAACTTTCCTACGGCCATTAAAAAAATAGTTTTTTACCAAAGTACTTTAACTCCTCAAGGTTCGATTTACCAGGAATTGGGGGTTTTTCAGTTTAGAAGAGGTGAAGAAAAGTGAGTGAGAAAGATTCTCCAAATTTGAGAGAGGATATGATTAAACAAGCTATAAACTCTATAGAAAAAAAGTATGGCAAAGGGGCTATAATGTATTTGTCTCAGGATGTTTTGACTGCTGATGTAGAAGTAATAAAAACTGGTTCTATCCTTCTTAATGTTGCTTTAGGAGTAGGAGGATTTCCTCGAGGAAGAGTAGTAGAAATTTTTGGTCCCGAAGCTTCGGGTAAAACTACCATTGCTTTGCATGCCATTGCTGAGGCTCAAAAACAAGGAGGGATAGCTGCTTTTGTGGATACTGAACATGCCTTAGACCCTGCTTATGCCAGTAAAATTGGAGTGCAGATTGATAAGCTATTAATTTCTCAACCGGGAAGCGCGGAAGAGGCTTTAGATATAGTAGATGCTTTAGTGCGCACCGGAGGGGTGGATATGGTAGTGCTCGATTCAGTGGCTGCTTTGGTTCCTCAGATGGAATTAGAGGGGAGTATGTCTGATTCTTACATTGGCTTACAGGCTCGTCTAATGTCGCAGGCACTGAGAAGGTTAACTGCTTATATCAGCAAAACCAAAACTGTGGCTATTTTTGTTAACCAGCTCCGGGAAAAAATCGCTATGAGTTATGGGCCTTCAGAAACCACTCCCGGAGGGAGGGCTCTCAAATTTTATGCTAGTGTCCGATTAGATGTAAGAAGGAAAGATTATTTGAAATTAGGAGAAGAAACAATAGGCGCTTTAACCAGGGTTAAGGTGGTTAAGAATAAAGTAGCTTCTCCCTTTAAAGAAGCAGAATTAGAGTTGATTTATGGTGAGGGGATATCCCGGGAAGGAGAAATATTAAACCTAGGAGACACAACGGGAGTAATTAAGAAATCGGGGAGCTGGTTTTCTTTTGGGGAATATCGGTTAGGTCAAGGTAGAGATAACGCTCGGCAATTCCTTAAGGAAAATCCGGAAATAGCTGAAGAAATTCTTCTTTCCGCTCTTTCTAAAATGGGAATTAAACCGACAGTGGCTTTTAACTCGTGAAGGACATAGTTCAACAGAGTTTTCGCTATCTTAATCGAAAGATGCATACCCGAGATGAACTTTACCAGAAATTAGCTCGAGATGGTTTTCCGGAAGAAGAAATAGAAAAAACTCTTCAGTTTTTGGAAGAGCGGAGCTATTTAAGTGATGAAGAATTTGTGAAAGTTTACATAGAAGAAAGAAGGAAATTGAATCCTCGAGGCTTTCGAGCTTTAGCGGAGGAGTTACACCGACGAGGCGTTCCTCCTTCCCTTCTTGATTCTCTGCGGGAATTTTTCCCTAGGGAAGAAGAAATAAAAGATGCTCAAAAGTTGATTCGAGAGTGGCGGGATAAAGGGAAAGAAAAAGATGAAATTAATAACCGTCTCCTTCGCCGGGGCTTTTCCTGGGAAGTAATAGAACAAGCCTGGTATGGGGAAGAGTATTGACTTGGTCCTCGGGTGCAGCTAAAATTAGTTTTTACCTATGTAATTCGCACATTGAAAAGTGAATAAGGGGTGAATCCAGAATATGGAGTCTATATATATATTGATAGGAATAGCTGTAGGATTAGCGGCGGGATTTAGTTTCTTAAACCTTCAGCTTCAGAAGGAAAGAAAAGGTGCTCGAGAAGAAATAGAAAAAGTGAGAGAAGAAACACTTGCTCAATTGGAAACTTTTAAAAAAGAAGCTCTAATTTCAGCTAAGGAAGAAGTTTTAGAAGAGAAGAAATCTTTAGAAGAGGAAATACAGAGGAAGAGGAAAGAACTCCAGAGTTTTGAGTCCCGGATTTTGCGCCGGGAAGAAATGCTAGAACGGAAATTGGAGCAAGCAGAGAAGACGGAAAACCTGTTGCGTAAACGACAAGAAGAGATAGAAAAAGAAAGAGGAGCACTGGAAATTATGAAAGCTCAAGAGATACAGGAGCTGTCTCGAATTGCTAATCTTTCTCTGGAAGAAGCTCGTCAGGAGTTATTGGGGCGAGTGGAAAAAACTCTGGACTATGAAGTAGGGCTGAAAGTTAAGGAAGCAGAAGAGCGAGCTAAAAGAGAAGCGGAAAGAGTAGCTCAAAATGTTGTGGTTCAAGCTATCCAACGTTATGCTGCTGATTTTACTGTGGAAAATACCGTATCGGTGGTTAATTTACCCAGTGATGAAATGAAGGGAAGAATTATAGGAAGAGAAGGACGTAACATTAGAACTTTTGAAATAATCACTGGAGTGGATTTAATTATCGATGATACTCCTGAAGCAGTGCTTATCTCTTCTTTTGACCCTATAAGAAGAGAGGTAGCCCGTTTAGCTTTAGAAAAGTTAATTGTTGACGGCCGTATTCACCCGGCAAGGATAGAAGAATTAGTGGAAAAAGCAAAATCGCAAGTAGAAGAAAAAATAATTCAAGAAGGAGAGCAAGCTCTTTTTGATGCTGGAGTAAAGAATGTTAATAATGAGTTGGTAAAACTTCTGGGTAAATTATATTTTAGAACCAGCTATGGACAGAACGTTTTACAACACTCTAAAGAAGTAGCTTATTTTGCTAGCTTAATGGCTAGCGAGCTGAGAGTGGATACTACTTTGGCTAAGAGAGCTGGTCTTTTACATGATATAGGTAAAGCGCTAGATCATGAAATAGAGGGGCCTCATGCTAAAATCGGAGCAGAACTGGCTGCTCGCTATGGGGAGAGGAAAGAAGTGGTGCATGCCATTGAAGCACACCATGGAGAAATAGAAGCTCAAACTGTGGAAGCAGTTTTAGTGCAAGCTGCCGATGCTATATCGGCTTCTCGACCAGGAGCAAGGAGAGAAAGTTTAGAATCTTATATCCGGCGTCTAGAGAGATTAGAGAAAATTGCTGATGCTTTTGAAGGAGTGGAAAAGTCTTATGCCATTCAGGCGGGAAGGGAAATTAGAATTATAGTGAAGCCCGATAGAATCGATGATGCTCAAGCAATGAAGCTGGCTTATGATATAGCTCGTAAAATAGAAAAAGAGCTGGAATATCCCGGGCAGATTAAAATAACGGTAATTCGAGAGACTAGAGCTGTAGAATACGCTAAATAATGGAGGAATGAACTTTGCGGTTTTTAATAGTGGGAGATGTAG
>JAGPEW010000067.1 GCA_018056825.1 Candidatus Sordicultor aquaticus | reverse complement strand
TGTTTTATCCCCATTAACACTTTCACAACATACTGGCGGAGGATTTTCCCACTGTAGTCTTTGTCCTTTTTATGTTTGTTGTTTGGGTTTTTCCTTTTTCTAGGGGGTTGGTTAGGGGGTTTTGCCCTCTTATAGTTTTGCATTATCACAGAATAACTACACCCTTTTAAACTTTAAATAACACCTTTTAAAATTTCTGTTGACAGGCTAAATGGTTTGTAATAAAATAAACGTACACCAATGAGGGTGCAATAGAACGAAGGCGTTCCTTTACCGGGAACGCTTTTTTTTATCGAGTTTAAATTTTAACCTAAAGAAGGGTAAACATAGAACAGAGGCGTTCTGTCCCGATGTCGGGGTAGAGCGCCTTTTTTTATTACTTTAAATCAGGGAGGTTTTCTTAGATGGCTTGCCAATTAAAAAGTAAAGAAGAAGTAATTAATTTCTGTCAGGAAAATCGGGTGAAGTTTATTCGGTTATGGTTTACTGATGTTTTAGGAAGTTTAAAAAGTTTTGCCATTCCTATTGAAGAGTTAGAAAATGCTCTTCAGGAAGGAATGGGCTTTGATGGTTCTTCTATCAAAGGGTTTGCTCGAATAGATGAAAGCGATATGATTGCTCTACCTGACCCCACTACTTTCCAAATTCTTCCCTGGAGAAGTGGGGAGGAAAAAGTAGGAAGAATGTTTTGTGATGTTTTAAACCCTGACGGCTCCCCTTATGATGGTGACCCCCGTTATATGTTAAAAAGGAATTTAAGGAAATTAAAGGAAAAAGGTTTTAGCTTTTATGTGGGTCCAGAATTGGAGTTTTTCTATTTCCAAAGCGATAAAGAACCTATCCCTTTGGACCAGGGTAGCTACTTTGACCTCACCACTTTAGATGCTGCTTCTGACTTGCGTAGGGATACTATCCGCACTTTAGAAGAGATGGGAATTCGGGTAGAATACAGTCACCATGAGGTGGCTTTTTCTCAGCATGAGATAGACCTCCGTTATGCTGACGCTCTGATGATGGCAGATCAAGTTATGACTTATCGTATTGTAGTGAAAGAAATAGCTCAAAAATATGGAGTTTATGCCACCTTTATGCCTAAACCAGTTATGGGGATAAATGGTTCTGGTATGCACACCCATCAATCTCTTTTCCAGGGAGATAAAAATGCCTTTTTTGATGCTCAGGATCCTTATTTTCTCTCAGACATGGCTAAAAAATATATTGCCGGTATCTTGGGTCATGCTAAAGAAATTGCCCTGGTTACTAATCAGTGGGTTAATTCTTATAAACGATTAGTTCCGGGATATGAAGCACCGGTATATATATGTTGGGCGAGAAGAAACCGCTCCACTCTGGTTCGAGTGCCTATGTATAAACCTGGCAGAGAAAAAGCTACCCGGATTGAGGTACGTAACCCTGACCCCGCTTGCAACCCTTATCTGGTTTTTTCGGCTATGTTAGCGGCAGGATTGGCTGGAATAGAAGGGAATTATGAATTGCCAGAACCTATAGAAAGAGACGTTTATCATATGAGTCAGGAAGAGAGGGAACAATTGAAAATAGATTCTCTTCCTGGCAGCTTAAGGGAAGCTATTAATTATGCTTCTCAGAGCAAAATTTTGCGAGAAGCACTGGGAGACCACATTTTTGATTTTCTAATTAAAAGTAAATTGGTGGAGTGGGATGAATACCGAACCATAGTCCATCCCTATGAAATTGAAAAATATCTTCCCATTCTTTAGGAGGTTTTTCTATGAGAGAGGATTTTTATGTGCCATCAGGATGTGCAGTAGCGGGTATCCTCAACCAGGATGGTCAGAAGATATCAGGAGAAAACATTATTCGCTCTATTGCTACTATGCATGAGCGATCCAATGGTTTAGGTGGTGGATTCGCTGCTTATGGTATTTATCCGGAATTCACTGAACTCTACGCTTTTCATATCCTTTATGATAAGAAGGGTAGAGAAAGCGAAGTAGAAGACATATTAGAGAAAAAATTTTCTATAGAAAGAGCAGAGACTATACCAGTAAGAGAAAATAAAGCAATAAATGATTATCCTCTGTTTAAGAGATATTTTTTGAGATTTAAGGGAGAAAAATATCAAGAAGAAGATGAAGTAGTGCAAGTAGTTATGGATATTAATTCTCGAGTGGATGATGTTTACGTTATTTCTAGTGGTAAGAATATGGGAATATTTAAAGGGATAGGTTATCCTGAAGATATTGGACATTTTTTCCGCTTGGAAGAATATGAAGGATATTGCTGGATTGCTCATGGTCGATTTCCCACCAATAGTGTAGGATGGTGGGGAGGAGCCCATCCTTTTGGGCTCCTTTCCTGGTCAGTAGTCCATAATGGAGAAATTTCTTCTTATGGTATAAACCGCCGTTATCTACAGAATTTTGGTTATTTCTGTAATTTACAAACTGATACAGAAGTTATTGCCTACCTGATAGACCTTTTAGCCCGAAAACACCATCTTCCCATCCCTTATTTAAAAGCGGCATTAGCCAGTCCTTTCTGGTCTGACATTGAGGATATGGACGAGCCAGAAAGGAGTTTTTATAAGGCAATGCGGATAACCTACGGTGGAGCGCTCCTTAATGGACCGTTTAGCATCATCGTAGGCTTTGAGGGAGGTATGTTTGGTATGGTAGATAGAATAAAACTCCGTCCTATGGTAGCAGGCTGGAGAGGAGAAACTTTCTATTTAGCCAGTGAAGAGTGTGCTATAAGGGAAATATCTCCGGAGCTGGATCGCCTTGTTCCTTTCCAGGGGGGAGAAATAATCTGGGGTAAATTAGGAGAGAAGGTGAATTATGGCCAAGAGCTTGCTTTTTCCCGAGTTTAAAGTAGTGCGGGATGAAAATAGATGTATTGCTTGCCAGGTTTGTGTGCGGCAATGTGCTAATGATGTTCATGTTTACGATGAAGAAGATGACCAAGTATATTCTCGAGAGGAAAACTGTGTAGGTTGTCAGCGCTGTGTTAATCTCTGTCCTACCAATGCTTTGGAGGTAACTAAAAAAGAAGTGGGGATGAGACCTAATGCTAACTGGAGCATAAATCATCTCCGTAATCTTTACAAACAAGCTGAAACTGGAGGAGTATTGCTTACTGGAATGGGATGTTCGGAGGATTATCCCATCTACTGGGACCATCTCCTTTTGAATGCCAGTCAGGTAACTAATCCCTCTATTGACCCCCTACGAGAACCGATTGAGATTAAAACTTTTTTAGGAAAGAAAGAAGAGTTTCTAGATATAGATTGGGAAGAAAATTCCCCGGTTTTAAAAACTAAATTAGCTCCTCAACTAGAACTAAATATTCCAGTCCTCTTTTCTGCTATGTCCTATGGTTCTATCAGTTATAATGCCTTTCGCTCTTTAGCTGAGGCAGCAAGGGAAATTGGTACATTCTGTAACAGCGGGGAAGGAGGTTTACACCCTGATTTTTATTCCTTAGGAGGTAATATTATTGTTCAAGTTGCCTCAGGTAGATTCGGAGTACACCCGGGGTATCTTCGGGCGGCGGCAGCAGTAGAAATTAAAATAGGACAGGGGGCCAAACCAGGGATTGGAGGACATCTCCCGGGAGAGAAAGTTTCTCTTGATGTTTCTCGCACCCGGAAAATCCCGGTAGGAAGTGATGCTATTTCTCCTGCTCCTCATCACGATATTTATTCTATAGAAGATTTGGAGCGTTTAGTTTTCGCTATTAAAGAAGCTACTAACTACGAAAAACCAGTTTCAGTGAAAATAGCTGCTGTCCATAATGTAGCAGCTATTGCCTCTGGAGTAGTGAGAGCTGGAGCGGATATAGTAGCCATCGATGGCATTCGAGGAGGAACAGGGGCTGCCCCTCAGGTTATCAGAGATAACGTGGGAATTCCCATTGAACTTGCTCTGGCTCAAGTAGACGAGCGCCTGCGTCGAGAAGGAATTCGTCAACAAGCATCTTTAGTTATTGCTGGAGGTATTCGCTCCAGTGCTGATGTAATCAAAGCTATTGCTTTGGGAGCTGATGCCGTATATATTGGGACAGCAGCCTTAGTAGCTCTGGGTTGCCATCTTTGCCAGAAATGTTACACCGGAAAATGCAACTGGGGAATTGCTACTCAAGACCCCTACCTCACTAAAAGATTGAATCCTAATATTGGAAAGAGGAGATTGGTAGCACTTTTGCATGCCTGGTCGGCCGAAATTAAGGAAATGTTAGGTGGTATGGGAGTGAACGCTCTGGAGAGCTTGCGGGGAAACAGGGAACACTTGAGGGCGGTGGGTTTGAGTAGGGATGAGCGAGAAATTTTAGGAGTGAAAGCAGCAGGAGAGGGATGGTGAAAAGTGAAGAAAATTCATATTCATGAAGAGTACTGCATTGGCTGTCGGTTGTGTGAGATAAACTGCTTGGTCAAGCATTCTCGAAGTGGAAAAATTGTTAAAGCTTTTCGAGGAGAAGAGCCTCGTCCTCTTCCTCGAGTTAGAGTAGAAGAAGAAGGTTATTTGTCTTTCGCTTTACAGTGCCGCCATTGTGATGAAGCTTTGTGCCTGGAAAATTGCCCTACTGGAGCTATGTATCGGGATGAGGAAACTCAGGCGGTTTTGTGTGATGAAAATAAATGTGTAGGATGCTGGATGTGTATTATGAGCTGCCCTCTGGGTGTGATTAAGAGAGAGGAGAAAACTAAAAAAGTAGCTAGTAAATGTGACTTGTGCCGAGGAGAAACACCGGTTTGTGTTAAAAATTGTCCTAATGAGGCTTTGACTTATGAATGATATTGAAACTCGTTATCTTTTGGTTGGTTTTTCGGTGGCTGGCTGGTGGTGTGCTCGAACTATTCGAGAAAGGGATAGGAAGGGTAAAATAGTTGCTATTACTAAAGAGAATGGCATTTATTCTCCTCCTCTTTTTACCTATTATTTAGGTAATAGAGTTAGCGATATTAGATATCGTCCGGAGTGGATAGAGAACTTAGATTTGGACTTAATATATGGTGGGGAAGCAAAAACATTAGAAAAAGAAAACAACCGACTTATCTTGTCCAGCGGAGAGAGCTTTGTTTTTGAAAAAGCTTTAATTGCTACCGGTGGATTGCCTGTTGCTCCTCCTCTCCCCGGCAAAGAATTAGAAGGAGTGTTTACCTTTACCACCCCTCGGGATATGCAGAAAGTAAGTGAATTTATGAAGCATCACAGAGTAGAGCGAGTAACCATTTTAGGAGGAGGCTTTATTGGACTCAAAACCGCTGAGGCTTTTATAGAGTTGGGAGTTAAAGTTACTCTGGTGGAGTTAGCTAACCGTTTACTGCAGAATATGTTGGACGAGAAGAGCTCTTATTATCTTGAGAGTGCTCTTAATCGAGCGGGGGTAGAGGTAATAAAAGAAGATACTGTTGTTGAATTTCAAGGCCAGGGTGGGAAGTTAACTGATGCTATCTTAAAAAGC
>JAGPEW010000066.1 GCA_018056825.1 Candidatus Sordicultor aquaticus | reverse complement strand
CTCTGCTTACGCCGCTCTTTCTACCACCCGGCGAGGAACTCAAAAATCTTTTGCTTCTCGAGGAGAATTCGAGAACTGGTTAAAATCCTATCCTTCTAATCGCTAATTTATCTAGGGAAGATAATACGCCTAGAGAAAGTTATCGCCAAAAGTAATATTTTATTCCTCATTTCCTCAAAGGATTATAGGGGGGCTACTCCTTTATTGCTATAAAAGCCGAGTAACACCCCCTTATAATTATAAAAATAACTGTAATAAACTACCCTTCTCTTCTACCTTTTAAATACTGGTCAAAGAATACTGCAAGAATAATGATTGCACCTATTATAATTTCCATTATAAACGGATCTACACCCAACAAATTACCACCATTTCTCATAGTTTGAATTATTAAAGCACCTAGAGCTGTTCCTACAATCGTTCCTACGCCACCACTAAGACTTGCTCCTCCAATAACTGCTGAAGCAATGGCATCAAGCTCATACCCCTGCCCCCCCGTAGGGACTCCAGCTGCCATTCGGGTGGCTAACATCAAACCAGCTATACCACTGAATAGACCAGCAACAATATAAAAACTATACATATTAAGCCTTATGTTTATCCCTGATAATCTGGATGCTTCTTTGTTACTGCCTATAGCGTAGAGGTTTCTCCCAAACATAGTATATTTCAGTACAAAAGCCATAAAAATGGCAAGTATTATCCAGGTCCAGGCCAGAGCCGGTAAGCCAAGAAAAGTAGCTACCGAAAACTCTCTAAACTCCATAGGAAGACCGGTGATCATCCTTCCACTGGACATATACATAACCAGCCCTCTAACCAGAGTCATCATTCCCAAGGTAGCAATAAAAGGAGGAACCTTGCCATCATGAACCGCCACCGCATTACCAAATCCTATCAGTGCTGAAATCCCTAAGGATATAAGAATAGCAAGGCCTGAAGCTATCTGGATTTCGCCCCGATTAGAAGTCAAAATAGCATAAACCATGCCTGATAAACCAACTATAGAACCTACAGAAAGGTCAATCCCTCCGGTTATAATTACCAAAGTCATACCTATAGCTACTACTCCATTGATGGAAGACTGGCGAAGCAAATTGGATATATTGCTCCAGGAATAAAAACTGCCCCTTGTAGCTATAGATAAAAACACTCCCATCACAATCAGTATTACTACCAGATTCTGCTCAACAAAGGCTCTGCGCCCATTCTTTTGCGCCATTATACTGCCTCCTGGACTTTTTGGTTAGAAATTATATTTTTCATTGCCAACCTCAAAAGATATTCCTCGGAAAAATCCTTCCTTTCCACCTCGCCGGCAACTTCGCCATTAGAAATCACAATAATTCTATCCGATAGACCAATTAACTCTGGTAGATACGATGAAATCAATATAATCCCCTTCCCCTCATCTAATATTTCGCTAAAAAGTTTGTATATTTCTGCTTTGGTGCCGACATCGATCCCAGTAGTAGGTTCATCAAATATAAGGATATCAGGATTTTTACATAACCATCGGGCAATTATGACTTTTTGCTGGTTGCCTCCGCTCAGCTCTGAAACTTTCTGTTGCACACTTCCTACTTTTATAGAGAGTTTATCAACGTAATCCTGAGCTTGCTGATAGGCTTTACTATAGTTTATTATTCCTGCCGTCATTACTTTGTCTAAGTTAATGACATTTATATTAAATTCCACGTTTTGTTGGGGAAATATCCCTTGAATTCTCCTATCTTCAGGAAGATAACCAAGACCACTACCCAGTGAATCTTTGGGGCTTCTTACTGAAACCTCTTTTCCATTAATTACAATTTTCCCTTTGTCAAAACGGTCAGCACCATAAATAGCTCTGGCGATTTCAGTCCTCCCCGAACCTACCAGCCCAAATACTCCTACAATTTCCCCCGCTCTAACATTAATTTCAATGTTTTGGAACCTCTTCCCTGAGAGATTTTCTACTCGTAAAAGCTCTTTCCCTTTTTCTACATCTTTTTTATAGTACATTTCTTCAATAGCTCTTCCTACCATCAAAGGAATTAGTTTATCCACGTTTTCCAGCTCTGAGACTGGGTAAGTACCCACTAACTTTCCATCCTTAAGCACAGTTACTGTATCACAGATATCAAAAACCTCTTCTAAGTTATGCGATATATAAATTATTGCTATCCCTCTTTTTTTGAGGTCTTTAATAATTCGAAATAAAATCTGTGTTTCATTTTGAGTTAAAACCGCAGTGGGCTCATCGAAAATAACTAACTTAGGTTTTTGCCACAAGCACTTAGCTACAGTAACCATCCTACCCTCTGCTACGCTTAACTCTCTTATGCTTCTTTTTACATCAACTTCTAACCCTATATCCCGGAGAAATTCTTCTGATTCTTGATACATCTTGCCCCAATCAACAACAAATCCTTTTTTAGGTTGATTACCCAAGAAAAGATTCTCAGCTATGGTTAAATCTGGAGCAACCATCACTTCTTGATAGACAGCATAGATTCCTAGTTTTTTGGAGGTGATAGGAGAATTTCTTATAATCTCGTTACCTTCAAATATAATTTTCCCTGAATCTTTATCATAAGCGCCGGTAATAACTTTTATGAGGGTTGATTTTCCCGCTCCGTTTTCGCCTACTAATCCTCTTACCTCTCCTGCTGTAATTGACATACTTACTTGATCTAAGGCTTTAACTGCAGGGAAAGATTTACAAATATCTTCTAATCTCAAAATTTCTTTTTCGTCAGACATACAACCTCTCCTTTAGATTGCTAATTTAAAAAAAGGGGTGGCATTTTCGCCACCCCTAAAATCAGTATTTCTTCCTGGAGAAAGGATCGAGAATCCACATTGAGTCATCAAGATTCTCTTTAGTAACTACGTAGACTCCTGTATCAAAGTATTCTGGAAGAGGTTCACCATTAATGGACATAAAGGCGAACATAACACCTTTATAACCCATTCCATGAGGATCCTGAACAATCAAAGCCTTAAGAGCACCGCTTTTAAGGGCATCAATTTCTTGAGGATCAGAATCATACGCTACAGCTATTATCTGATCCTGCAAACCTCGCTCCTCGATAATCCGGGCAACGCCGTCACCAGTATGATTATTATTAGCGAAGAAACCCAATAAATCAGGGTTAGCAGTTAAAATATCTTCGGCAATACTAGCTGCGGTCGCAATATCATTATCTGCATACCTTACAGGGAGAACTTCAATGTCTGGCGCAATTTCTTTAAGCCGAGCAAGAAATCCATCAGTCCGGTCAATGAGGACCTGAACTCCAGCCATAGCGCTTATCACGGCAACCTTACCCTTTAAGGGCTTGCCCGCTGCCTGAAGAGCTTCAACCAGTTTGTCTGCAGCTAAAGCTCCACCAACTTTGTTATTGGTAGCCAGAAAAGAGTGGTAACCAGTGTCGTGGACAAAATTATCGATAAGAATGATTTTTATCCCTTGATTGTATGCATTATTGAGAACTAATGATGTAGCATCTGAGCTAGTAGAAGCGATAACAATAGCATCAGGTTTAGTATTAACCACATTCTCCAAAATAGATACTTGTTCATCAATATCAGCTTCAGATGGTGGACCATAAACAGTTATCTTTATAAGACCTTTTAGGTCATATTCTGCATTTTTAGCTCCCACTATGGTATACTGCCAGAAGTCAGAATCAGTAGCCTTCACAATAAAAGCAATATCGTAAGGCTCAACATCAGCGGCATAAACGAAGGTTGTTCCCAGAAGAACAAATGCCAAAATAAGCAAAACCATAAATTTCCGCATAATCACTCCTCCTTTTTAAAAATTATTTTAAGCTTACAAATTAAAAACTACAAAAACTACATACCCACTACCCACTAAACTACCTGTTTTTCCCTGATAATTATGAGTTTGCGAATTTTACCACCTCCTTTAGGTTAATACATTTTATAGTAAATACCGCTAATCACAAGTATATATTTTTCCCCCAAAGGTGTCAAGATTCCGAGGTAGTTTAAATATTCTCTCTTTACAGAGCATTAGAAAGTGTGTCCACCTTTATAGATCTCGCTCTATTTCCCTATAAAACCCTTCCTTTCTT
This sequence comes from Candidatus Sordicultor aquaticus, assembly GCA_018056825.1. Lineage (GTDB taxonomy): Bacteria > Atribacterota > Atribacteria > Atribacterales > Caldatribacteriaceae > Sordicultor > Sordicultor aquaticus. The sequence goes on along the minus strand of JAGPEW010000066.1, from coordinate 1,436 downwards.
TGCCATACGAGAGATTTCTAGGCTTTAGCTTAATGTAACTTACTTTTAGAATTTTAGCAGTTTAACAGGTTTTAGGTAACACCATAATTTGTTATGGTAGAAAATAATTTAAATTAGTGTTATAATGTTTGCAATCGTTATCGTTAACGGTAAAGATATGGATGATAAAGAAACAAAACCTTTTACTATTCAAGATATCGCTGAATTAACCGGCTATTCTATTGGAACAGTAGACCGAGCTCTGCATCACCGAGAGGGAATCAAACCTGAAACTAAGAAAAAGATTTTAGAAGTAGCAGAGCAAGTTGGTTATCGAACTAATCGAGTAGCTAGTGCCCTGAGCCGAAAAAAACCTCTGGTTTTTGCTGCTGTTTTCCCTCGAGAGCTCCATTACTTTTATGATGATATTCGTCAGGGTTTTCAAGATGCTATAGAAAGATTAAAAGATTTCCGGGTTACTTCTCTCTATAAAGATATAGAAACTTTAGGACGTGGAGAAGAGGAGGCTCTAAGTTTCCTACTTTCTCAAAAAATATCGGGGGTAGTCTTTGCTCCCGGTCACTCCTGCAGGTTTAATAATCTCATCAATAACTTTGCCCAACGAGGCATTCCCGTAGTAGCTGTTTCTACCGACGCTCCAGAAAGCAAAAGATTGACTACAGTTTGTGTTAATCCTTACAAAAATGGTGAATTAGCCGGAGAGCTGATGGCCAATTGGGTAAAAGGAGAGGTAGCTATTTTAATAGGCTCCCAAGAAATATACGACCACCACCAGAAAACAATAGGTTTCAAAGATGCTCTATCTCAATTTGAGTCCCCACCCCGATTGGTAGCAGTTTTAGAAAGTCAAGAAAGTGAAAACAGAGCAGAAGAAAATACCACAAAACTCTTGAAAAATTACCCTGAGCTTTCTGGTATTTACATCGCTACTGCCAATTCTGTAGGGGTTTGTCGTGCTCTAGAAGAAAGCGGTCGAGCTCAAGAAATAAAGGTAATTGCTACTGACCTTTTCCCGGAAGTAGTTCATTATCTTGAAAAGGGGGTGATAAATACCACAATTTTCCAAAATCCTTATAGGCAGGGTTTTGAGGCTACTATGTCTCTGTTTCAGTTTTTAGTGGAAGAAATAGTCCCTCCGGCTTATCTTTACTTAGAGCCGATAATAGTGATGAAAAGTAACCTAGAATTTTATTTTCCAAACCATCGAGGAGGAAAAAAATGAAAAGGTTAACTCTATTATGTGTGATTTTTATGGTTGCGATTTTCGGTTTCTCTGTGGGACAGGCAACCGAATTAGCAGTCTGGTCTTCTCCAGATAATGCTGATGCTCTATTTGAATTAGCTCAAAACTTTACGCAGGCACATCCTGATGTGCAGATTGAAGTTACTCCCCTTTCCTGGGAAGTTCTATATCCCCGTATCTTACAAGATATCAC
>JAGPEW010000065.1 GCA_018056825.1 Candidatus Sordicultor aquaticus | reverse complement strand
CATAACAAATATGTCTATTGTCCTAAAAGTCAGAAACGAAGTCTTAAAAATAGTGGTGAGGTAAGAAGGAGCTTTAAAAGAGTAGGGTTGAGGAGAAACTACCATTTTCATAAAATTTTCAATAAAAGTATAAAAACCCAAAGAAGTAATAAGGAGAGCAACCTCTGGTCCTCCTCGCAATTTGCGATAAGCTACTATGTCTAAAACTAAGCCCATTAACCCTCCAAAACCCAGAACTAAAAATATGGCCGCCACCAAGGGGAAACCAAAGCGAACCAAAACAAAATAAGTGAAAAACGCTCCCAAAGTAATTAATGCCCCATGGGCAAAATTGATAAGTCGTAGAATACCATAAACCATTGTCATTCCTAAAGCTAAAAGAGCATAAATACAACCTAAAATTACTCCATTCATAGTCTGTTGCAAGAAATAACCCAAAGAAAACATATTAGCCTCCCAGATAAGCTTTTTTTACATCTTCCTGAGACTGCACTTCATCAGCTTTTCCTTGAACCTTTACTTTACCAGTCTCCAAAAGGTAAGCGTAATCACAAACTTTTAAAGCCATAGTAGCATTTTGTTCCACTAATAAAATGGTTACTCCTTCCTGACGGATATTAGTAATGAAAGCGTATAATTCTCTAACTAAAAGTGGAGCTAATCCCAGAGAGGGCTCATCTAAGAGCATCAAAAGAGGGCGAGACATTAAACCTCGTCCTAAAGCTAACATTTGTTGCTCTCCTCCACTTAAAGTTCCCGCAACCTGTTCCTTCCTTTCTTGTAAACGAGGAAAAAGGCTATAAACCCGGCTCAGGTCTTTTTCTATTCCTTCTCTATCAGAGCGGTGATAAGCTCCTAAAAAAAGATTTTCCTCTACCGAAAGACGATTAAAAATTCCTCTCCCCTCAGGTACTAAAGTTATTCCCAATCTCACTCGTTGAGGAGGAGAAAAAAAGTTGATATTTGTACCCTGATAATAAATGTTTCCCTCTGCAGTTCTGGTAACTCCCATAATAGTTTTCAAAATAGTAGTTTTACCTGCTCCATTAGCTCCTAAAAGAGCGACGATTTGTCCCTCTTGAACTTCCAAACTAACATTTCGTACTGCAGGGATAACTCCGTATTTCACCGTTAAATTTTCTATCTTAAGCAACCACATCACCTGTTCCCAAATAGGCTTCAATTACCTGGGGGTCATTCTGCACTTCCTCTGGCTTCCCCACCGCAATAATTGACCCATAATTAATAACCTGAATTACTTCAGCTAATCCCATAACCAAAGGCATCCTATGTTCTACAATGACTAAGGTAAGTTGGAACTCTTCTTTAATTCTTCTTATTAACTCTGCTAAATCTTCCGCTTCCTGAGTATTCATACCCGCTGAAGGTTCATCTAAAAGAACCACTTGAGGATTGGTCATCAATGCTCGAGCAATATCCAGCTTTCTCTGTAAACCGTAAGGGAGACTAGAAGATATCTCTTCCTGATAAGGGAGAAGATCAAAAACTTCTAAAATATAATCCACTCTTTTTTCAATATCCCTTTCCTCCCGGAAAAAGGAGGGAAAACTGAACAAACTACTCCAAAAGTTACACCGGGCATGAATATGAGAAGCAATTTTCAAATTCATTTCCACAGTCAGCGAAGAAAAAAGCCTTAAATTTTGAAAAGTACGGGTTAGACCCAAAGCAGCAATCTGGTCAGGACGCCAAAACGTGATATCCTTTCCTTTAAAAATTATTCTCCCTCGAGTGGGCTTGGTTATTCCGCTAATCAAATTAAAAATAGTGGTTTTACCCGCTCCATTAGGTCCAATTAAACCATAAATACTACCTGGGAGTAACTTTAACTGATAATCACTTACTGCAGTTAAACCTCCAAAATTTTTCCATAAGTTTTCTACCTGTAATATGAAATCCGCCATTTTTTCTCTCCCTATAAAAAGAAGGCGAGCTCTGAGCTCGCCTTCTTTTTATTACTTAGCAATAGCAGGGTCAGGCAAGTATTGAGGAACAATTTGTTTTACAGTAGCAAATTTCCCATCCTTAACTTCCACTATAGCCACTGACTTATCAGGTATCTGGCTACCTTCCCGGTAAGAGATAACACCCGATACTCCTTGAAAATCTTTAATTTGAGATAAGCCTTCTGGAATTTTTTTGGGGTCATCAGTGCCTACTATTTCTATGGCCTTAGCTAGAACCTTTAAGGTATCATAGCCCAGAGCAGCAAAGGCATTTTCCGGAGGATTACCAAACATAGCTCCATAGGCTTCCTTAAACTGCTGAACAATAGGGCTGGGGTCTTCTAAAGACATATGAGTGGCAAAAACCACTCCCTCTGCATATTCTCCACCAGTTTCTACTAAAAGAGGAGTATCAAAACCATCTTCACCAAAGATAGGAACAGTCACTCCCCCTTCTCTAATCTGTTTAGCAATCAAGCCACAATTGCTGGGGATACCTCCCACATAAACACAATCCACCTCTCCCCGATCTTGATATTCCTTAAGGCGAGCTACCATGCTGGAAAAATCTGTCCAGCTGGTTTCAAAGTAATCTTCATAAGCTACTTCTCCACCATAATGCTTAAAGGCATCAGCAAAATAAGCACAAACTGCTACACTGAAGTCCACTGCTGTGTCTACCCAAATAGCAGCTTTTTTAAGTCCCAAATCATTTACTGCATATTCAGCAACAGCTGCTGCCTGAGCATTATCACCGAAACAAGCCAACCAGGCACCAGTGCGCTCTGGAATGCGAGGGTGAGTAGCCCCAGGAGTAATAAAGGGAACTCCATATTCCCGAGCCAATGGAGCGGCAATATTTACCCAGTGAGTATCACAATAACCCATCAGAGCACACACTTTTTCATTTTCCACCAGTCTGATTACTGCTGCTACTGTTTCTGCTTCATCAGCCTTAGTATCTACTACCTTAAGCTCAATTGGCCTACCCAAAACTCCACCTGCTTGGTTAATTTCTTCAGTTGCCAGCTTAACCCCATTAAGAGCTGGAGTGTCAATAGAAGCCCAAGCTCCAGTAAGACCCATTACCACTCCCACTTTAATAGGTTCCTGAGCATAAGCCAAAGACATGCTTCCCACTAAAAGAAACGCCAAAATTATAGTTAGTAATTTTTTCATAACTTCACCTCCCCAATATTATTTGTAATTTTATACTCTTTTAAAACCCTTTAGTCAACATATAAAATGGTTTTTCCATTCCTTTTGTCCAATAAGCTAAAGGCAATACCCCTTCATTGGCACCCCAGCCTATTTTCCCCTGGTTATTAACCGCAATAGCCCCACAAAATATTTTCTTTTCTCGAGCTAATTCCATAACCTTATTTACCGCCTCTTGAACATCTAATTTTTCCATTCCCTCTCCAATTCGTCGAGCTAAACCCCACCTCATTATTTCCTCTCCCTCACCAGTCATAGATACCGCTCCAGCAGGACAAGCAAAAGTTCCACAACCTATTAGGGGAGTATCTCCTACTCTTCCGGGAAGCTGCATTTTCACACCCCCGGTTGAAGTCCCGGCTGCCAAGCGACCTTTTTCGTCCTTAACTACCGCACCTACTGTTCCCCAGTGAGTTTCTTGTAATTTTTCTTTGGCTTTTTCTAAGTAATAGTTATAGATAGGATTTTGATCTTTCTCTGCTTCATTAATAGATTCCAGCAAGGTTCTCATAGTTAATTCTGCTACCGGGTTATAAGGTTCAAATCCCAAAAGATGAGCAAACAAGTTAGCTCCTTCTCCCACAAGGAGTACATGACGAGTTCTCTCCATTACTGCTCGAGCGACAGAAATAGGGTTTTTAATGTTTTTAATAGCTGCCACTCCCCCGCAAGAATAATCATCTTTCATCACGCTAGCTGACATTTCTACCTCCCCTAAAAGGTTAGGGAAAGAACCAGTCCCAGCATTTAAACGAGGATCGTCTTCCAAGATTTTTACTGCGCTTTCCACTCCATCAATAGCTTCTTTTTCTTCCATTGTCTTACGGGCCACTTCACAAGCTCTAATTAAAGCATCCGAAGCTGAAAAATCTTTTTCTGATAATCCTCCATGAACTATTATGACCATTTTATCCTACCCTTCTTTTTTATCACTAATAAAATCTACATATTATATAGCATAGGGGAAGAGGGGTTTTGAAAGCAAAAGAGAGTCAGGTAAACAGAGATAACTGTTCCATTCTTTTTAACTTTTTACCATCCATAAGAATAAAGGGAAGAGCTCTATTTATCAGCACTCCCAATTTAGAGAGTTCCTTAGGGTCACGAAAGGTTATCTCCTGGCGTAGTTTCATAATTCGTCGCGCTGAAGTTATTCCTATACCCGGTACTCGAATTAAAGCTTCCCAGGGAGCAGAGTTTACTTCCACGGGAAAAAATTCAGGGTGGTTGTTAGCCCACAAAATTTTAGGGTCAAGAGACAAAGGAAAATTACCTTCCTCATTAAAAACCAGTTCTTCAAAAGAAAACTTATATTGGCGGAGTAAAAAGTCAGCCTGGTATAGACGATGTTCTCGCCAGGTAGACACTGGAGGCTTATAAGAAAGAGGAGTATCGGCAACTGGCTGAAAAGCACTGTAGTAAACTCGGGCTAAACCAAATTGCCCGTAAAGTTGAGAAGAAGTTTGCATAATCTCTCTATCGGTTTCCCTGCTTCCTCCTACTACCAACTGGGTAGTAATCCCTGCCGGGGTAGAAACTCCTCTTTCTTTTTGGCTCTTGAACCATTGAAATTTCTGCCAGATACGAGAAAAATTCTTTTGAGGAGCAATCTCCTGAAGATTTTGGGGATTCGGAGCTTCTAAATTAACTGATACTCGGGTAGCCAGTTTAATAGCTTCTTCTAAATAACTATTGCTTACATCAGGCAATATTTTGAGATGAAGATAACCAGAAAAATGGAGACGATAACGAAGGATTTCTGCCACTTTCAACATTTCGTTCATAGTCCAGGAAGGGCTTTTATCTACAGCAGAGCTTAAAAAAATACCTCTTACCATTCCCTTTTGGTAAAGACACCAGAAAAGATTAGATAGTTCTTCAGCAGAAAAAGAAGTAATAAGATGGTCTCTACCTCCCCGATTAGCACAATAAAAGCAATTGTGCATGCAATTATTAGAAAGGAGGATTTTAAGAATATTTACTCTTTTCCCATTACCGGGAAGACTAACTGGATAAATCCAACCTCCCTGAGGGTTACGTTTCCTCGATTCCTCTCCTCCACATGCTCCGCACAAATCGAAACGAGCTCCATCTCCTAAAATCTTAACCTTATGGTCTAAATCTAAAGAGAGCTTACTCATTTTTATCCCTTACTTATTTTACTACAATTAATTCATTTTAACTATAAACCCCATCAAGCCTGCTAAACTATATCTCGAGCATTCTCTATTTAGTTGGCACAGAGACTACAAACAAAATAATTTGACATCATAGTAATCTCTAGGTTGTCGGCACGAAGATGTACAACGTTTTACAACTTTCCTGTATCGTCTGACTCAGGGAT
>JAGPEW010000064.1 GCA_018056825.1 Candidatus Sordicultor aquaticus | reverse complement strand
ATCTTCTAAGACAAGGCCAGTGTCTTTAGCTGGAGCATTAACTGGAGTAATTAGAGAACAAGGTAGGGCGGAAATGCAGGCAGTAGGAGCAGGAGCGGTAAATCAAGCGGTAAAAGCTATCGCTATCGCCCGGGGCTATTTAGCTCCCAGTGGTATCGATTTGGTTTGTATACCTGCTTTTGTGGATGTGAAAATTGATGATACAGAAAAAACGGCTATTAGGTTTATAGTACTTCCCGCTTAAAGGGAAGAGTGAGTAAATTAAATAATATAAGGAGGTAGGGAAGTATGAACAAGCAAGAGTTCGTTAGTGCCCTTTCTGAAGAGCTAAAAAAAGAAGGGGTAGATGTTACTAAGAAAGACACGGCAAAGATTGTAGATGCGTTTTTAGGGGTGATTCAGGAAGAAATTAAAAGAGGTGGCAAGGTACAGTTAGTGGGTTTTGGGACCTTTGGAGTAAAAAAGAGAGCAGCAAGAAGAGGAAGAAACCCTCAAACAGGTAAAGAAATTCGCATTCCTGAAGCTACCATTCCTTTCTTCCGTCCGGGAAAAGGCCTCAAAGAAGTAGTTAGGAAAAAGTAGGTAGGATTAAAACTTAAAGGAGAGACAAATGTCTCTCCTTTTCTTTTTTTAGGAAAAGATGTTTATAGGCGATTATCATATCCATACTCCTCGCTGTGGTGATGCGAAGGGGAGTTATAGTGAATATGTTGAAGAGGCTGTAAAGAAAGGGATTACTGAAATTGGTTTTTCTGGCCATTCCCCGCAGTATTTTCTTCCTCTAGAGAAAAGGAAGAGAGAATCGGCTATTCCTGAAGAGGAGTTAGCTCTCTATGTCCAAGAGATAGAGTCTCTACAAAAAGAGTATCGGTCTTCTATTGTTATCCGTTTAGGTTTGGAAGTAGACTTTATTCCGGGAAAAGAAAAGGAATTGCAATCCATAGTGGACTTTTATCCCTGGGATTACCTTTTGCTTTCTGTTCATTATCTTGGAGAGTGGCCTTTTGATAATCCTCAATATCTTTCTGTATATAAAGAGAGAGATATAAACGAAATTTATGAAACTTATTACCAAACTCTCATTGCTGGGATGAAAACTGGGTTTTTTGATGTTGTTGCCCACTTTGACTTACCTAAAAAGTTTGGTTTTCTACCCACCAAAGAGATTAGAGGAGAAATAGAAGCTCTGCAAGTTTGCCGAGAACAAGGTTTAGTAATAGAGCTCAACACTGCTGGTCGGCGCAAGCCCATAGGAGAATTTTATCCCGCAGCTTCTGTTCTTGCAGAAGCCCAGAAATTAGGTTTGAACGTATGTCTTGGTTCTGACGCCCATCGGCCAGAAGAAGTAGGAAAAGATTTTGAAGAGGCTCTTTTGCTTTTGCGCCACTTAGGGTTTAATCACTTAGTAGGCTGGGAGAAAAGAAAAGCTATTTTACATTCTATCTCGTAAACTACGACAAGATTTCAGCCTACGGCGTAAACTAAAAGATAAAAATAGAAAGGATAAATGCAAAAACTAAAAGATAAAAAAGACTGCAAGAATAGACGCTCATGTTTTCATCTTCATCTGGTGCTGCGAAGCAGCATGAGCGTCTATCCTATAAGGAGTAAAAGCTTTGAGGCTAATTACCACTATGGTGGCTCTAGTTTTAATTTCTCCCTTTCTGTATTTAGCTCTTTTAGAGAACTATCCCCATTCTTTTTGGACTAAAAACTTTATCTGGATTTATCTTGGCCTCCTTTTACTTGTTTTCCTCTCTAATCTTCACAATAAAAGTTGATTGTGTTACAATAGAAATGGCGAGGAGAAAAGGAGAAAAAGCCTTCCGAATAATATATTATTCGGAAGGCTTTTTTGTTAATAGGAGGTGCATGTTGGAAGATTTATTAAATATTTGGCATAAATTTCCGGTGATTGGAGCTCTACGGGCTTCTTCTTGGAGGGAAATCGATATTGAATATCTCTCTTTGTGTCCGGTCTTTTTCTTTCTCGAGGGGAATGTATTTACTTTACGAGAGGCATTGAAAATTTTACCTCCCGATTTACATCTCTTTCTACATTTAGACCTTTTTGGAGGGATAACTTCTGATGAAAGTGGTTTGCTATTTATGCGAGAGATCTTCCCTCAAATCCGGGGTATCATTTCTACCCGTGCTCGCACTTTAAATTTAGCTAAAAAAGCAGGCTTTTTTACTATTTTTCGCTTATTTCTTATTGATAGTGAATCTCTGCGTACTGGTCTTCGAATAGCGCAAGAAATTTCTCCTGATGCTCTGGAAATATTGCCCGGAATTATTTTTCCTCAAGTGAGGGACTCTATCCCTGTAGAGAATTTACCTCCTCTTATTTGTGGAGGGTTTATCCGGAAGAAAGAAGAGGTAGAGAAAATAATATCTTGCGGAGCAGTTGCAGTTTCTACCAGTTGCCGGGAGCTGTGGAAAATGAATAGGAGGTAAAAATGGAGAAATTCTTTCTTACTGTAGATTTAGGAACTACCAGTGTGAAGTTAATATGGTGGAATGAAAAAGGAGAGAAAATCGAAGAAGATTCTTTTCCGGTGAAATTACATTTTCCTTTTGAGGGAGGAGTGGAGTTTGACCCAAAAGCAATGGTAAAAGAACTAGTGAAAAGGATCAATCATTCTCCCTTTTCTCTTCAAGGTATGGGCATAACCAATCAAAGAGAGACTACCATAGTATGGGATGAGGAAGGGCAATTGGTTTATCCTGCCATAGTTTGGCAGGATCGCCGCACCGCCAACTGGTGCGAAGCTCACCGAGAGAAAGAAGAATGGCTTTTTCAAAAAACCGGTCTTTTTCTCGACCCTTATTTTTCCCTTAGTAAATTAGTGTGGATTTTAGAACAAGTAAAAACCTCTTATTCCTTGTATTTTGGTACTTTAGATACCTATGTTTTGTGGGTTTTGACCGCCGGAGAAGTTTTTTCTACCGATTACACTAATGCCTCTCGTACTCTGATGTTTAACCTGCACAACTTATGCTGGGATGAAGAAATAATAAAAGAGTTTAAATTAGAAAAAGTTCTTTTCCCTGAGGTAATGCCTTCTTTCTATCCTCGGAGAGAAACGAAGATTACTGCTTCTCCTATTCCCATTTATGTGGTTTTAGGTGACCAGCAGGCTTCTTTCCTAGGCCAAGGCTGTTTTGAAAAAGGGAGCACTAAAAATACTTATGGGACAGGTTGTTTTTTAATGACTAACTGGGGAAATAGCTGGCCAAAGGATACCCGGAGACTTTTGATTACTTTAGCATCTTTAGAAGAAGATAAACCGGTTTTTGCTTTGGAAGCTAGTACTTTCAGCGCTGGAGTAATTATCGAGTGGCTTAAAAGGATAGGGTTAATTAAAAGCCCTCAAGATATAGAAAAATTGGCTGAAAATGCTCACCCCTTAGAAGAGCTGATTTTAATTCCTGCTTTTTGTGGTTTGGGTGCTCCTTATTGGGACCCTTTCGCTCGAGGAGCTATTTTGGGATTAACTCCTCAAGTGGGGAAAGAAGAATTGGTGCGAGGAGTATTAGAAGCTGTGGCTTTTGAAGTGGGAGACCTTATGAAAATAATAGATGAGATTTCCCCGGGAGGGATAGGGGAGATATCTGTAGATGGAGGTTTGAGCCAGAGTAAGTATCTTTTGCAATTCCAAGCTGATTTGAGCGGGAAAACTATTCGGGTCTTCCCAGAAAAAGAAGCTACTTCCTTAGGGGTTTTCTATCTCTGGGCTAATAGGTCAGGCCTTTTATCTCGGAAGTTTATTGAAAAGAAGAGACAAGAAGCTCTGGTTTTCGCCCCTCAAGAGGAAGAAAAAAAGAGAGAGAAACTGTGGAAAAAATGGCAAAAAGGAATAGAAAAAGTGAAAGGTTGGGCTAAGAATGAGTGAGGAATTTGATGTCATCATAATTGGAGGAGGAGTAGTGGGTTGTGCTCTATCTTGGTATTTAGCTCATTTTGACCTGCACATTCTTCTTTTAGAAAAAGAATTAGACGTGTGTTCAGGAGTGAGCAAAGCTAATACCGGAATAATTCATTCTCGCAGCTATTGGACTCCTCACACTCTCAAAGGAGAGGTACATCTTCGCTCTCTTCCCTGGATAAAGCGAGCAGAAAAAGAATTAGATATTAAATTTCTGAAAACTGGAGCCTTAACTGTAGCTTTTTCTCGGGATGAACTAGAGTTTTTGCAGACTCTGAAAGAGAGAGGGAAAATAGAAGGAGCAGAGATTGTAGAACCTCGAGAAGTACGCAATTTGGAACCAGGGATAAGTGATAAAGTCTTTGCCGCCTATTACGATCCAGAAACCCGAGTAGCTTCTCCTTTTCAGCTTAATATAGCTTTAGCAGAAAATGCTTTGCTAAATGGAGTAAGTTTTGTTTTTGATCGGGAAGTAATTGGATTTGAAGAGGTAAGAAATAATATAAAGGTAATTACAAAAAAGGGAGAATATTTATCTCGATGGGTCGTGAATTGTACCGGATTATCTTCTTCTTGTTTAGCTCAAAAAACGGGAGAAAATATTTCTCCTCTTCGGCCTTTGCGGGGAGAATATCTGGTTTTAGATCGGGAATGTAAAGGTTTAATTAACCATGTCCTTTATCCTGTTCCAGTAGGAGAGACCAAAGGAATTTTAGTTTCCCCTACTATTGATGGTAATATTTTGGTAGGACCCAACCTTGAGCCGGCAAAAGATGAAGATACTTCTACTACCAAAGAAGGATTAAAAGAAGTAGAGGAAGGAGGAAAAAAATTAGTTCCTTCTCTTCCTGTGTCTCAAACTATAACCACTTTTTCTGGATTGCGCCCTACTTCTTGGGATAGAGACTTTCATATTTTTTTCTCCTCTCATTTTCCTTTTTTGCTTCACCTCGTGGGTATTGAATCTCCAGGACTTACTGCTTCTTTTGGTATAGCAGAATATGTGGGAGATTTGCTTTGTAAAAAAGGACTAAAACTGGAAGAAAAAAGACACTTTATCTTTCGCTCTTCTTTTCCTGTTTTCCGAGAGCTTTCCTGGGAAGAACGAGAAAGACTTGTTCAAGAAGATGCTGATTGGGGAAAAATAGTATGTCGCTGTGAAGAAGTAACTGTAAGAGAGGTTAAACACGCTCTTTTATCTTCTCCCGGAGCCTCTACTTTGGATGGCTTAAAGAGGAGAGTTCGAGTAATGATGGGAAGATGTCAGGGTGGGTTTTGCGGTATGCATTTACCATTTTTAATGGCTGAGACACTGGGGTTAGAAGAAAGAGAGATTGTTAAGTCGGGAAAAAATTCTTTTTACTTAGGTGGAGAAACCAAAGAGGTGATGAGCGATGCCTCATTCTATTAAAGGGGATGTAATAGTAATAGGAGGAGGTCCAGCCGGAATGGCTGCTGCTCTATCTTCCTGGGAAGCGGGAGCAAAATCGGTTTTTCTTCTGGAAAGAAATGAATATTTGGGAGGGATTCTTCCTCAATGTATTCACCCCGGCTTTGGTTTACAAATATGGGGAGAAGAGCTTACAGGACCTGAGTATGCAGAGATGTTTATAGAAAAAATAGGTAAAACAGGTGTAGAGGTTATGACCGATACTACTGCTTTAGAATTAACTCCGGAGCGGCGGATTAGAGC
>JAGPEW010000063.1 GCA_018056825.1 Candidatus Sordicultor aquaticus | reverse complement strand
CAGCCTGCGGCGCTAAAAAGATAAAAAACTCAACCCACATACTAACTGAGGAAGAAAGACGCTTCCTCAATCTGCGGTGCTAAAATAACCTGATTTCCCGAGCATTTCATAACTATGAGTCCTAAAAAGCTGAAAAATAAGCTGTTTCGCGGCAACATTTTTTCCTGCAAACTCCTTTAATTTATCAAATCCCAGCGTCAATTATGGAGAGTCTGGGATAGATCCAAAAACATAGTTATAATTTTCCGGGAAATTAGACTTATAAGATTATAGTTAACCGCAAAACTAATTACAATGACTATGAGGGGGTACGCCCCCTCATAACCCCCAAAAAGATAAAAACATAAAAAAACAGAAAAAACAACTGAGGAAGAAAAAACCTTCCTCAGTGGGAGCACCCCTTTATAATCCCCCAAAAAGATAAAGGAAAAAGATAAGAAACTTAAAACAAAAGCAAAAGACTACTGGAGAATTATAGTATCCCTCACTGTCTACGACGTAAGATAAAGGCACAATAGATGATAAAGACTATAAACTATAAGGGGGCAAAGTCCCCTTATAAACCCCGAAAAACTCAGAAACAAACACAAAAGACAAGAACCACAGAGAAAGACTTTGTCTTTCTCTGTGCGTAGCGACCTTGAGTTTTTGACTTCCGGTGTAATTTACTTTTTAAAAGTTTTAATATTTTAACCAGTTTTGCGGGATACTATAATTCTCCCCCAGAGGGCTTTTTATGAATTAACCACAAACCCAAACTGATGAAAGCCATCCCCAAAAAAACCCGCCATCCTAAGGGCTCACCAAATATCATCCAGGCAGCAATGACGCCTACTACCTGAGTAATATACTGAGAGGAAATAGTACGCGCCGCTCCAAGTTCTTTTACACATTGCATCCAGATGATATAAGCCACTAAAGAAGAAAGAACCACGGCATAAGAAAGGGATAATAAAAGGGGGAAATTAAAATCTTCCCCTTTTACCTGTAAAGTCTCTCCTATGCATACTGGAAACATAAATACTAATCCCCAGAGAATACTCCAGGTAGAAGTTTTAAGAGGAGAATATTTCTTTACCATATTTTTTCCAAAATAAGAATAAAGCCCCCAGCAGATGGCAGCCCCCAAAGTCAATAAGTCTCCGTATAAAACAGACTGTGGAGAATAACCTCCATTCCCTCCTTGACTTACTAAAAACGCCACTCCTCCAAAACCTATTATTACTCCTAATAAGTTTATTCCTCCCACCAACTCCTCTTTTTGCACCAAAGCCACCAAAGATACCACAATTGGAGAAAGAGACAAAATGAGAGCCGAATGAGAAGCTAAACTGAGTTTAAGCCCATAGCTCCACAGAGGCTGGTAAATTCCAAATCCTAAAAAACCCAAAAATAAAAAATAGGGAAGGTCTTTTACCTCCACCCAGGGATTTTTTTCCGTAAGACACAGAACTAAAAACATTAACAAAGCACTAAATATAAAACGCAAGAAAGAAAAAGCCAAAGGACCAACAGCTAAAATCCCTATTTTAACTATACTAAAATTAAATCCCCAGATGAGAGAAACCAGAATTAGCAAAAAATAAGGATTTAAGAAATATTTTTTATTCAAAGTAGCCCTATAAAAAGAGGAGCCTTAAGGCTCCTCTTTTTATTTAATTTCTATTTCTGCGCCTACTGCTTCTAATTTAGCTTTAATTTCTTCGGCTTCTTTTTTACTAACTGCTTCTTTTACTGGACGAGGAGCATTATCTACCAAATCTTTAGCTTCCTTCAATCCCAAGCCGGTAATAGCCCGCACTTCTTTGATAACCTGAAGTTTCTGGTCTCCCACGCTTTTCAATATCACATCAAATTCGGTTTTCTCCTCTACTTCAGGAGCAGCAGCTCCTTGTGCTCCCCCTGTTGCCACTTGAGCTACGGGCATAGCTGCTGAAACTCCGAATTTCTCTTCCAGAGCCTTCACCAACTCAGCTAGCTCCAAAACGGTCATTTTCTCAATGGATTCAATAATTTCTTCTTTAGTCATAATTAATCCTCCTTCTGAGCGTTCTTTTTCTCTTCAATAGCGTGTAAAACTCCCACCAAGTTTCGCAATAACCCTTGCAAAACTCCCACCAAACCGACAATAGGAGCTTTCATCCCTCCCACTACTTGAGCAATTAATTGCTCCCGAGAGGGAAGTTCAGCCAAACGTTTAACCTCTTCCGGTTTTAAAAGACTACGATTTAACCAACCTCCCTTGATCTGCAACTGAGGTAACTTTTTACCAGCATCGGCTAACAATTTAGCTACTTGTACTGCGTCCAGGTAAGAAAAAGCAAAGGCATTCTGTCCTTTTAAGAGCTCATCATCGTAAGGAATGCCCACCTTATCGAGGGCAATACGAGCCAAAGTATTTTTAATTACCTTTATTTCTCCCTGGGCATTTCTTAAACTCCGACGCAACTCGTTCATATCCTCTACTTTAATTCCCTGGTAATTAATCACAAACACTGCCTGGCTCTTTTGCAGCTTTTCACTAACTTCTTGCCAGATTTTTTCTTTCTGTACCTTCTGCAAGAAATACCTACCTCCTTCCCATAAAAAAAGACTCTTCCTCGGAAGAGTCTTTATAGTAACTGCTTAAGGATTCCTCTTCTGGGGAACTTTACCAAGTCCCCCCAGAAAAAGTCTCCCACTCTGCCTCCCCAGGATATTTAAGCTCCAGGCCCCCAGTTCTTAGGCCCCTATTAAATTTTTAACTCTACTTAATTTTAGGCTACTTTCTTTTCCAAACGGCTCAAAGTTAAGTTAGTATCTATCGGTATACCCGGCCCCATAGTAGAAGAAACAACTATCTTCTTAATGTAACGCCCTCGAGCAGTAGCTGGTTTCAAGCGGATTATTGCATCTAAAAGAGCATAAAAGTTGTCTAATAAATGCTCTACAGGAAAAGAAGCTTTCCCTATAGGAGCATGAACATTACCATAACGATCGTTACGAACTTCTATTCGCCCAGCTTTTATCTCCTTTACCGCCTGTGCTACATCGAAAGTTACCGTCCCAGTTTTAGCGTTAGGCATCAGACCTCGAGGTCCCAAAACTTTGCCTAACTTTCCTACTACTCTCATCATATCTGGAGTGGCTATTGCAGCATCAAACTCTAACCAACCGCTCTGGATTTTATCTACCAGTTCTTCTCCTCCTACATAGTCAGCTCCTGCTTCTTGAGCCTCTTTAGCTTTTTCTCCCTGAGCAAAAA
Organism: Candidatus Sordicultor aquaticus; assembly: GCA_018056825.1. Taxonomy (GTDB): domain Bacteria; phylum Atribacterota; class Atribacteria; order Atribacterales; family Caldatribacteriaceae; genus Sordicultor; species Sordicultor aquaticus. The sequence continues at coordinate 2,383 of JAGPEW010000063.1, read as the reverse complement.
CTAAAACTCGCACGGTCTTACCTATTCCATGAGGAAGAGAAACCGCGCCTCTCACTTGTTGGTCAGATTGCTTGGGGTCAATTCCCAAACTTATAGCTACCTCTACTGTTTCATCAAAACGAGCGTTGGCTAGCTCCTTCACGAGATGTATAGCCGTTTCTGGGTCATAAAGCTTTCCCGGTTCCACTTTGCTTTTAATGGTTAGATATCTTTTGCCTCTATCTGCCATTTTCCATTCCTCCCCATCAACCTTCTGTAACTTCCACTCCCATACTTCTGGCTGTTCCCTCTATAATTTTAACTGCTCCTTCCAAATCATTAGCATTAAGGTCGGGCATCTTTTTCTCCGCAATCTCTCGAATCTTAGAACGAGGAATCTTACCTACTTTCACCCGATTCGGCTCTCCCGAGCCTTTCTCTACTCCTATTGCCTGCTTAATTAAGAAAGAAGCAGGAGGAGTCTTGCATACAAAAGTGAAGGAACGATCGCCATATATGGTAATCTCAACCGGGGTTAATACTCCTCGGTCTTTCTCCGTAGCAGCATTGAAAGCTTTACAAAACTCCATTATATTAACTCCATGTTGACCTAACGCCGGGCCAACTGGAGGAGCAGGAGTAGCCATTCCTCCTGGAATCTGTAATTTTACCACCGCAACTACTTTTTTCGCCATTTTTTCTCTGCCACCTCTTTACAATTTCTCAACATCAGAAAAATCCAGTTCCACTGGTGTTTCTCGACCAAAAATGGAGAGAAGCACAGTCATTTTGCCTTTTTCCTGGTCCACACTTTCCACAGTTCCAGTATAATTCAAAAAAGGACCAGCGATTACTTTCACCATTGCTCCTTTTTCTACATCTAAGCGAGGAACTCCCTTTTCTACCCCGGTCTGACGCAAAATGACATTAACCTCTTCCTCGTTTAAAGGCTCGGGTTTCATGCCTGAACCCACAAAACCAGTGACTCCCGGAGTATTACGCACCACATACCAAGAACGGTCATTCATTACCATTTCCACCATAACATACCCAGGAAAAACTTTTTTCTTGGTAAATCTCTTTTTTCCCCTCTTTACCTCTATTGCTTCTTCCATCGGCACTATTACCCGAAAAATCTGATCCTGCATACCCATAGAATTGATTCTTCTCTCCAGGTTAGCCTTTACCTTATGTTCACTACCCGCTAAGGTGTGAACCACATACCACTGTTTCGACATTTCTCCTTCGTTCACTAATCCATCACCTTAAATAAAGATTTACTAAAAAAGTGAGTAATAAATCCACTGCCCCTAAAAACACTCCTGCTAACCCAATAACCACCAAGACAGTTAAAGTACTATTCCACAGCTCTTTTCTACTCGGCCAGGTCACTCTACGTAATTCATTCCAGGCATCACGAAAATACTGTTTCAGGGAGCGAAACCATTTACCCAACCTTTTCACCTATCCTTTTTACCCTTTTAGGGAAAATAAATCTTCTCCAGCCAAAGACACGGAGGAATTATAAGTTTTTTCTCTCTATCTGTCAATTAAACTATTAACTTTTTGTTCTCAAGATTCCGAACTTTTCTTTTCTGTCTTACTTGCTCGCTCTATTTCTGCGTCTAAGAAAGAACGCATAGCTTTTAACACTTCCACTCTTGCTTGAGAAAAATGCTCACGAGCTTCCTCGTTGAGGAAAGGACTCAAAACTTTCTCCATAGGTTTAAAAATTATCTCTTCAAGCATCTCTCGGGCTTTTTCTCTTTCTGTCTTCTCTTCCACAGCTTTCACCTCCTTTTACTACTTTAGGTGTCTTTTAACTAATTCTTTCGCTTCTTTTTCGCTCTTCAGAGCCTCAAAATCTATTACAAAAGCTCCTTGAGACTCCATATTAGACATTAATCTTTTTAAAGCCTTATCAGTTCCAAACAAATTAGGGCGGACATAAGCCACTACCTTTTTACCTTCCATACCACTTGCTCCCTGCAAAAAGGTTACTACCTCCGGAGATATCTTACCTCCCCATAAACTTAAAACTTGAGAACCAACAAATATTAAATCAAAAGGACGCAAACTAACCGGAGAGGTAGTATTCTCTGCTTCGATAATTTTGGCTGTCCAGCCTTCCTTTTCAAAAAGACTGACCATATAACGGACCAGGCTAACCAGACGTTTATCTTTATTGCTATGAACAAAAGCCACTCGCAAAAATCTATTCACCTCCTTATATATTATATAAGATTTTGAGAAACTTTAAAACCTCTTATGTATTCCTCCCTCACTCTAACCCCCGAAAAACAGACAGCCTACGGCGTAGGATTAAAAAGAACTATGAGGGGGTTTACCCCCTCATAACCCCCGAAAAGACAAAAACATAAAAAAATAGCAAAGACTACTGAGG
>JAGPEW010000062.1 GCA_018056825.1 Candidatus Sordicultor aquaticus | reverse complement strand
GCTATATCCATAGCTTTTTTGCTCATCTCTATAGCTTTTTTCCTTATCTCTTTTTCACACATCAATCCTCCCAAAGCAAACTCCGGACTACTAAAGAGATCTACATCACAGGAAGCCAAATGTAGCCCTCTTTTTTCTATCTCCTTTTTCACATATTCAGCATTGTTTTCATTGAGAGGTGCAGGATAGTGCATCATTAATCCCCGTAAATTTTCTATTGAGGCAATTTTATCCAAAGATTCTTCTAAGGAAACTTCCTTTTTGTAGCCTTTGGTGCAAAAACGGTCTGGACAACTACCGAACACCCATACTCCAGTGGCAAAACCTTTACTTTTCATAGTATATAACCTCCTTTTTATTTATAAATTTTGGGAAATCCCAAAAATTTCTGGCAGTCTCGAACTAAATAATTATTACCCTCACCCTGACCCTCTCCCCCCAGAGTTCGGATTCCTGATAGAAACACTCAGGAATGACGGACTTAGAGGATAGCTTCTCCCATCCGTCATTCTCAAAATCTTTAATCAGGCATCCACGTTTTTAAGTACTTATAGACCTCTCGCAGAGGCATTCAGGGGCAGACTAAAAACGGCTCGAAAGTTGCCGGGGTGACAAACAAGAAAGGAGTTAATAAGGGGGAATTTTTTCTCCCCTATACTGGTGGAGCATTTCCCACCAGTAGTCTTTGTTTTTTTAGTCTTTGTTTTTTGTGTTTTTTTGTTCTTTTCCGGGGGTAATAGGGGGAATTTTTTCTCCCCCTATAGTTCGGATTCCTGATAGAACCATTCAGGAATGACAGGCAAAGGAGTATAGGAACATTCAGGGGTGACGACATGGATGAAATTTAACTTTCACCCTCACTCTCACTCTTACCCCGGAAAGGTGACGAAAGGGGTTTATAAGGGAGTCTTTTCCCCCTTATTGTCTGTGACAATCCCCAGCTTTTAGCCCAATGTAATTTGCCTTTTAATTTCTTAAGACTCAACGAAAGGCGAGATCGCCACGGGATGCGAGAAAGCGACCCTCGCGATGACAGAAAAAAGAAGGGGGGTTATGAGGGGGCGCTGCCTCACTGAGGGGTAACTTCTCCCTCAGTAATTTTTTACTCTTTTAAGTTTTTATCTTCTGCTATTTTTTTGCTTTAGTCCTTCCGGGGGTTATAGGGGGTTTCCCCCTATAGTCGGGGTCATAAGGGGGATAAATCCCCCTTATAGTCTTCTATTCACTTTTCAAGGTGCGGTTAAACTTTTCCATCTAATACTTATATTTTACTCTCATATCTATGTAAAAGGTGAATTTCTGAGAGCATCTTTCGTTTTTACAATGATTTACTGATTTCCTCGTTTATTTCCTTCACCGCTCCATAAATTTTCTGATAAATTTTATATCTAAGCTGGTAGGCTTCTTTCTCGTTGGAAGAGGGAGAAATCTCTTTTCCAAACCTTACCATGGCCTCTACAGCTTCATCCAGGTTAGAGAACACACCTCGAGCTTTCCCCCCTAACATAGCGCTTCCTAAGGCTACTGCCTCTTCAGTAAAAAGGGGAAAAAGAGGCTTTTGTAAAATATCGGCTCGAATTTGAAGCCAACGGGTAGAGCGAGCTCCTCCTCCTACTGCTCGTAAATTATATAGAGGAATACCAAATTCTTCCCATAAGTCCAGATTGATTTTCATCTCATAAGTAAGGCTTTCTAAAATAGCTCTCACTACCTCTCCTTTGTTTGCTCCCAAAGTCAAACCTAAAAATGCTCCTCGAGAATAACCATCGAGATAGGGAGTACCGGAGCCAGCCAAATGAGGTAAAAGAAAAAGAGAGGCAGGGTGAGAAGGAATGGTATCAATCAAAACCTGATAGGGATCTTTTCCTTCTCTTTTTGCTATCTCTTTTTCTTCACCACCAAAAGTATCTCGAAACCAGCGCAAGACTGAACCACCTGAAGCAATGTAAGAGAGAGTAAGATAGGAATTTTCTACCACATGAGGATAACAACAAAAACCGTTTTCCATCATTTCCCGAGTAAGAAGAGGTTTTTCTCCCAGATTTAAAGCTACACAATCTGAAGTCCCCATCCCATACATCGCCTCTCCTTCTTTTCTCACTCCACAGCCTAAAACCCCGCAAGGCTGATCATGACCTCCGGTCGCTACCACAACCGAAGATGCTAAACCTAACTCTTGAGCTAAAGAGGAACGTAGATGTCCCACTGCTTCCCCAGAAGGAAGAAGATGAGAGAGTTTATTTTTATCTAAAGAGGCAAGACGTAAAATTTCATCTGACCACTTTTTATGTACCACGTCCAACATCATAGTACGAGCAGCTAAAGAATAATCAATAGTTGGCTCTTCACCGGTGAGGCGATGGAGGATAAAATCTTCCACACAGCAAAATTTATCCACCTTCTCAAAAATGTCTGGCCTCTCATTTTTGAGCCAGAGAATTTTATTCACGGTATACATCCCATGGAGAGGCATACCAGTAATTTGGAAAATTCGGAGAGGATCTAGGTTTTCTTTCCAAAAATCTACATATCCTTCCGCCCGAGTATCAAAATTGGCTATCGCCTGATAGAGAGCCCGGCCATCACTTCCTAGAGGAATGAGAGTTTCACCGTGAGAATTTACTCCTATTGCATCTATGGTGTCTCCTATTTTGTTTACTACTTTTTTTAAAGAATTTATTACTGCTCCCCAAATTTTCTCCGGGTCCAATTCTAACCATCCCGGACGAGGAGTTAAAAAAGGATACTCTTCATAACCAGAAGCGAGAATCTCTCCATCTTCAGTAAAAGCTACTACTTTACACCCACTCGTTCCTACATCTATCCCCACCAGAGCCAATTTTTTCGCCCCCTTCTCTAAAATAAAAAGAATGAAAAACCAACCACAAGAAGAAAACTAAAGCCCAAACTACCCAGAAAATGTAAGAAAGCCCCCACTTCTCTCCTATAATTCCTCCTAACCAGGGGAAAAACAAAGCTCCCAAACCTCCAAAGGCTACCACAAAACCAATAGCTCCATCTTGTTTTTCCCCCATTTTCTGTGCTACCCAGGCCACTATCAAAGGCCAGATAGCAGAGTAGCCAAACCCCACTCCTCCCAAAGCTAAAATAGCCCAATGTATCTCACGAGTAAAGTTGAGAAGGAGAAGAAAAACCAAGCTCAAAAGAGAAGAAAAACGCAGAATAATAGGGTAGGAGAGAGAACGGGAAAGAAAAGCAAAAATAAATCTTCCTATAGTTAAAGCACCCCAGAAAACTGCTAAAGCTACCCCTCCCCAAGATAAGTTGCTTCCCAGGCCTTTAACTAAATAGGTAGTTATCCAGGAAGAAGAACCTATTTCTGCTCCCACATAAAGAAACATCGCTAAAAAACTCACCACTATAAAGCCATTACCTCTCGGTCCAAAAAGACGACTTTCTTCTTTTATTTCTTTTTCCTGAGGAAATTTTTCTCTACTCAAGAGAACAAAAATTAACAGAGTAACCAACCCCGGGACAAGATAAAATAGTCTCCAAGAAAACCCTTTCTCTAATAAAAATCCAGCTAAAAATGGAGCGCTGGCTGCTCCCAAGCCAAAAGAAATTTGAGATAAATTGAGGGCATAACCTTCTTCTCCCGGAAATACTTGAGAAAGAAGAGCAGTAAAAGGAGCTTCACAAAACCCTCCTCCTATACCTAAGAGGAACAATCCCCATTCTATTAAGGAAAAAGAGGGGGAAGCGCTAACAGAGAAGAAACCCCCAGCTAAAAAAGCTTGTCCTAAAAGTAAAACTACTTTTTTCCCCCAGCGTTGAGAGAGTAAACCACTACTAAAAGTAACTATAGTATAAGGAAGATAATAAAAGGCAAAGAGCCGGCCGGCTCGGCCGGCAGATACCGAAAACTCATCCATCCACCGAGGGATAACTGCCCCAGTGATGATCATAGAAACGGCTAAAAAGTAAAAAGCTAAGAAAATAATTAAATATAATCGAGTTTTACTTTCCATAGAAACGAACCAGAGCTTCTCTCCAGTAATCAACACTCTTTTTCATACCATCTAAAGCGCTCTCATCGCTTAGAGCGTGAGCAGAGAAGAAAAACTCAAACACTAAAACCACTTCTTTTGCCCCTGAAGCTTCAATGGCTTCCAAAACCCGCTCGGGAGTGATTACTCCTTGAGCGTTATTTTCTTCGGTAAAAGTCCAGTGTCGACTCCCTTTCCGGTCAGTTTGCTGCATATGAATGGAAGGAGAAAGATGAGCCAGCTCTCGAAGCCAGGAGTAATAATCCAAATCTCGAGGGTCTGAGGAGCGATAATAACCATGCCCCACATCGAGACATAAAAGCACTGGGATATGAGATTTTTTATTTACTCGTTCCCACAGTTCTTTAGTTTCATCGATAGTAGAAGGCATCTCTCGGGGAAGAGACATAGGTTCCCACAAAAGATATTTCTGTCCTGCTTCCTGAGCAACAAAAGTTAAATAAGCAATTTCTTCTATAAGTACCTCAGTTAGATATGCTTTCCTCTCGGGGTCAGCGACATCTTTGTTGCTCAAACTTCCCATATAAATCCCCGAACCCTCAGCTCCCAAAAGAGAAGCAGCCCGCACCATCTTTTCATACCACCGCAGATACGATCGACGCATCCCCGGGTCGGGGTCTAAAAGTAAATTGAACTTATGAGCTGCCTCCCCCGTAACTGCAGTGTCTATTTTTACCCCCTGTCCCTCAGCTAAGCGGCGGATAAAAGCGCATTTTTCTTTTACTATCTCCTCATCAATGATTACCGGGTCTAAAAGGTCAAAAGAAAACTGTACATGTTGTAAACCCAGCTCTTTTTTGACTATCCGGAGCCATTCCTCTGGCTCCGGATAGCGACCCAAAGCAAAACAATTGTTAATGCCCAACTCTACTTTAGCCACATCACTACCTCCTCACTAAATTTTTCACTGCCTCAACTATATTCTCTGGTCGGGGAATGGAGTTGTCTTCTAAATATCTGCTGCAAGGAACCGGGGCATCTGCTGCACCTAAGCGAACTATAGGGGCATCTAAGTAGTCAAAAAGCTCTTCCTGGATTTTCATTCCTATCTCTGCTCCCGCTCCTCCGGTTTTACATCCTTCATGAACGATAACCACCCGGTTAGTTTTCCGAACCGATTGAGCGATGGTTTCCATATCTAGAGGCACAAGAGTGCGAGGGTCTATCACTTCTACTTCAATTCCCTCTTGAGAGAGAGCCTCTGCTGCCTGAAGAGCAAAAAGGAGCATTCGAGAATAGGCAATAATAGTTGCATCTTTCCCTTCTCTTTTCACTTCTGCCACTCCCAAAGGAACTATATATTCTTCAGGGGGAACAGGACCTTGACTGTTATAAATCATTTTATGTTCAATGAAGAGCACCGGGTTATCTTCTCGGATAGCAGCTTTGAGTAAACCTTTGGCATCAAAAGGAGTAGCAGGCATCACCACTTTAAGCCCCGGAGTATGTAAGAACCAGGCTTCCAAGCTTTGAGCATGATGAGCACCTGAAGAGCGACCACATCCACCTTCGGTGCGAATAACCATAGGAACCCGAGCTTTTCCTCCGAACATATACCGAATTTTAGCTCATTGATTCACCAGCTGTTCCATACATAAACCGACAAAATCAACATACATAATCTCTCCTA
>JAGPEW010000061.1 GCA_018056825.1 Candidatus Sordicultor aquaticus | reverse complement strand
GTGGAGATCCATCAGATAACATTTCTGGTGTGCCGGGAATAGGAGAAAAAACAGCAGTAAAATTGGTTAAACAATTTGGTAACTGGGAGGGGATTCTGGAAAATTTATCTCTTTTACCTCCTAAAATTCGAGAGGCTATTGAAAATAACCGAGACAAAGTAGAGGAAAATAGAAAATTAATAACTTTAGAAAAAAATCTCCCTATAGACCTAGAAATAAAAGCCTGGAGATGGGAGGAAATAGATAAAAGCAAGTTATTCCCCAAATTGGAAGCTTTGGAATTTCGGAAGGTTAAAGAGCGTTTGTCAAAAAGTCGAGTGATTAATCACTCTCTTTTTTCTCAATAAGTAAATATAGAGAACAATGTATGATAAAATTTAAAGGGGGATGGGTATGGAAGAAGTAGTATTAGTGGCCACCGAAGCTTATCCTTATGCCAAAAGTGGAGGAATGGGAGATGTAATAGGAGCGCTTTTTAAGTATTTACCTAACTATGACTTTTCCGTTACTCTTTTTCTCCCTGCCTATCAAGGGATGTTGGATAATTACCCCTTTTCTCCTGAGCGAGAGGTAGATTTTTACTTTGGGGATATAGAAGTTGCTGCTCGGTTTTTCAAAATGGAGGAAGGAAAACGAAAGATTATAGCAGTGCAGGGAAAAGATTTCTTTTCCCGGGAGAGAATGTATGGTTATTCTGATGACTTAGAAAGATTTATATTCTTTTCCCGGGCAGTTTTTGAGTATTTGGTGAGGTGGCAAGAAGGGAATTTTTTACTTCATGCTCATGATTGGCAAAGCGCTCTTCTTTGTGCCTACACAGTAAAATATTGGCCTTCTTATCGTCTTAGGCCAGAAAAGATAGTGTTTACCATTCATAACTTGGCCTATCAAGGCATTGGTCGAGGAGACCTTTTCCGGTTAATTAATCTTCCTGGCCAATTTTTTACTTATGAATATCTGGAGTTTTACGGTAATTTGAATTTGATGAAAGCAGGCTTAATATTTTCTGATATTATAACTACAGTTAGCCCTACTTATGCTCGAGAGATACGATCTCCAGAGTATGGAGAGGGATTAGATGGAGTGTTGCGAGCCATTTCTCAAAAAAAGAAAATAGTGGGTATCGTGAATGGTATAGATAAAGAAGTCTTTAATCCAGCTATTGATTCTTTTATCCCCGCTTCTTATGATTTATCTTCCTGGGAGAAAAAAACAATAAACAAAGAAAAATTAATTAGAGAATTTTTCCCTCAAGCTGAGGACCTTTCTCTACCATTGATTTCTTTTGTTTCCCGTTTGGTGGAGCAAAAGGGAATAGATCTTTTGTTACAAGACCCCGATTTCTTTTTCAATTTACCGGTTTATTGGTTTTTCCTGGGAACTGGTGAGGAGACTTATGAGAAAGCTCTAAAGGAAGTAGAAAAAAAATACCCTAAAGTAAAAGCAGCGATTAGATTTGATGATGAGCTGTCCCATTTAGTATATGCTGCTTCTGATTTATTGCTTCTTCCTTCCCGATTTGAACCTTGTGGAATAAGTCAGATGATTGCCATGAATTATGGGGCTCTACCCGTGGTGCGCCGGGTGGGAGGTTTAATTGATACGGTAGTGGATTATCCTTTTAACCCTTACTTAAGTACCGGTTTTCAATTCGAAAATTTTTCTTCTTCTGATTTATCTAAAGCACTAAATCGAGCTTTGGATACTTACTTTAAAAATAAAGAATTATGGAATGCTATGGTAGCCAATGCCATACGATCTGATTTTTCTTGGGAAAACTCTATTCCCCGTTATGCAGAAGTTTACCGAGAAAGGTAGGGAAAACTTATGCCTCTAGTGTTAGCTATAGGAGGAGGTGCTGCAGCAGGAAAGAGCACTGTGGCTTCTATTCTCCGGGAAAAAGGAATAGAAGTTTGGGAACTAGATAAATTGAGCCAAGAACTCTCCCAAAAAGGGAAGCCTCTATGGAAAAATATAGTAAGAACTTTTGGATCGCAGTTCTTAACTAAAACTGGAGAACTGGACCGGGCTAAACTGGGAAAAGTAGTTTTTCGAAGCTGGGAAAATCTTTTTAAATTGAATAGTGCTACTCATTCTGTTCTTTTTCAGGAAGTGCGAAAAAGGTTGGCTTCAGTTCCTCCTTCTCAGGTAGTGGCAATTGAGGGGGCAGTTCTTTTTGAAGCTGGTTTTCTTCCTCTCTGGGATAAACTAATATTTGTAGAAGCAGATGAGGCAACCAGAGAAGAAAGACTGCAGAAAGCTAAAGGATTAAGAAAGAGAGAGGCAAGAGACCGTCTGCGTTCTCAGAGATTTTTGAATTGTCTAAAGAGAAGGGCGGATTTTATTCTTCTCAATGAAGCATCTTTGGAGGATTTAAAAGAAACTATAGAAGATTGGTGGGAGGAGGTGAAATAGAAAATCTTCCACTGGGTTTTTATTGGAAGAAAATATTAAGAGGTAAAGTAGATGAGAAAGGATAGTTTTCATATTTCTTCTCTGTATAAGCCCTGTGGAGATCAGCCTCAGGCTATTGAGCAGTTAGTAGAGGGACTGAGGAAAGGATATCGGTATCAAACTTTGTTGGGGGTTACCGGTTCAGGTAAAACCTTTACTATGGCTAATGTTATTGCTCAAATTGGCCTTCCCACTATTATCATCTCTCACAATAAAACTTTAGCTGCTCAACTCTACAGCGAGATGAGAGCTTTTTTCCCTGATAATGCAGTAGAGTATTTTGTTAGTTATTACGATTATTATCAACCAGAAGCTTATGTTTCTGAGTATGACCTTTATATCGAAAAAGATGCTTCCATTAACCAACAATTAGACCGCCTGCGGCTGAAAGCTACTTCTTCTCTTATGGAAAGAAGAGATGTGGTAATAGTAGCTTCGGTTTCTTGTATCTATGGTATTGGTTCTCCTCGGGAATATGAAAAGAGGATTTTCCACCTGAGAGTAGGGCAGGAATGGAAAAGAGAAGAGTTAGTTAAGCGGTTTATAGACCTGCTCTACGAGAGAAATGAAATTGAATTTAGTCCTGGGCATTTTCGGATGAAAGGAGACACGGTAGAGATATATCCTGCTTATAGCGAAACTGCTCTGCGTCTGGAATTTTTTGGTTCGGAGTTAGAATGCATAAAAGTATTTGAGCCAGTGAGTGGAAAAACTCTGGAGCGGCGAGAGGAGATATTTATTTATCCTGCTAAACATTATCTGGTAGATGAAAGTGAATTTGAGCGAGCTCTTCAGAATATTGAAAGGGAGATGGAAGAAAGAGTAAACTTTTTCCTCTCTACAGGGCGCTTAGTGGAGGCGGAGAGGTTGAGGAGAAGGACTAAATATGACCTGGAGCTTTTGCGAGAGACTGGCTATTGCCCAGGGATAGAAAATTACTCCCGTCATCTGGACGGAAGGAAACCGGGAGAGCCTCCTTATACCTTGCTCGACTATTTCCCTTCTGATTATTTGGTGATCATTGATGAATCTCACGTTACTATTCCTCAGTTGCGGGGAATGCAAGAAGGAGACCGCTCTCGGAAAGAATCGTTAGTGAATTTCGGTTTTCGACTTCCTTCTGCTTTTGATAACCGTCCTCTTACTTTTGAGGAGTTTGAAAACAAAGTGAAAAGGTGTATTTTTGTTTCTGCTACTCCTTCCGCTTTTGAGCTGGAGCGTAGCGAACAAGTAGTAGAACAGCTGATTAGGCCCACCGGTCTTTTGGACCCTCAGGTGGAGGTAAAAAAAGCTCGAGGACAGGTAGAAGATTTATTGGGAGAAATCCGAAAAGTGGTGGAGAAAAACCAAAGAGTGCTGGTAACTACTCTTACCAAAAAGAGTGCTGAGGACCTGTGTGATTTTCTTTATGGGATGGGGGTAAAAGTGCGCTACCTTCATTCCGAGGTGGATACTTTAGAGAGAGCAAAAATCGTTAGAGACTTAAGAAGAGGAGAATTTGATGTTCTGGTGGGAGTTAATTTGCTGCGGGAGGGGTTGGACTTACCAGAGGTGGCACTGGTAGCTATACTGGATGCTGATAAAGAAGGATTTTTGCGCTCGGAAGTATCTCTCATTCAAACTATGGGTCGGGCAGCTCGTAACGTGGAAGGTAGAGTTATCCTTTATGCTGATGAAATGACCGGCTCTATAAAAAGGGCAATAGAAGAAACCAGGCGTCGGCGAAAGATTCAGGAAGAATATAACCGGGAACATGGAATAATACCTCAGAGTATAATTAAAGAAATACGCACTCTTCTTCCTGAAGAAGAAGTTGTCTCTAAGGAGACTGAAGAAGTAGTAGAATTAGTAGAAGGGTTAGAACAAAAGGGAGAGGCTAAAGAGAAATGGATAGAGAGACTAACTCAAGAGATGAGAGAAGCAGCACGTAACTTAGAATTTGAAAAAGCAGCTATCTTAAGAGATGAAATTCTTAAAATCCAGTCTGGTAATAGAGTGATAGAAGGAAAAAAGAAAGAAGGGAAAGTTGGGAATAGAATATGAATCTGGATGGGAAAATCATAGTCAAGGGAGCACGAGAACATAATCTTAAAAATGTGGATTTAGAAATTCCTCGTAACCGGTTAGTAGTTATCACTGGTTTATCAGGGTCAGGGAAGTCTTCTTTAGCTTTTGACACCATTTATGCTGAGGGGCAGAGAAGATATTTGGAATCTCTTTCTTCTTATGCTCGACAGTTTTTAGAGAGAATGGAAAAACCTGATGTGGACTATATTGAAGGTTTATCTCCAGCCATTGCCATAAATCAAAAAGCTGCTTCTCACAACCCCCGCTCTACGGTAGGGACAGTTACCGAAATTTACGATTATATGAGAGTTCTGTTTGCCCGCTGCGGGAAAGCTTTTTGTCCTGAATGTGGAAAACCCATAACTCGTCAAACCGTCCCTCAGATAACTGATGAAATACTCTCTTTACCTTTTGGCACCCGGGTAATGATTTTAGCACCTTTGGTGCGAGGGAGAAAGGGGGAATATCGTAAGCTCCTGGGAGATATGCTGAGGAACGGCTTTGCTCGGGTTATTATAAACGGAGAAATAATAGAGTTGGAAGATTGGGAAAATGTCGAATTAGATAGGAATAAAAAACACGAGATCGATTTAGTGGTAGATCGAATAGTAGTAGAAAAAGATGCTGCTAGGAGAATAAGCGATTCGGTGGAAATAGCTCTTCGCTACGGTAAGGGAGTAGTAAAGGTGAGAGTTAAGGAAGGAGAAGAAGATAGAGATATTCTCTTTAGCGAGCATTTTGCTTGTGTAGACTGTGGAGTTAGTTTTCCGGAAATTACTCCTCGGATGTTTTCTTTTAATAATCCTTATGGAGCCTGCCCGGATTGTAGCGGGTTAGGATTTTTAAGTTTTGTTGACCCTCATCTCGTGGTTCCCGATTGGTCGAAAAGTTTAAAGGAAGGAGCAGTAGAGCCTTGGGGAGAACTAGATGCTGATAACTATAATGGAGCGAGGATTATAAAATTTTTAAAGTCTCACGGAATAAGTTTAAATAAGCCTTTTCAGGAACTGAAAGAAGAGGAGAGAAATCTGATTTTCTATGGTGATGGAGATTTTGAGGGAGTTATTAATTATTTAGAGAGAAAATTACGTTCTGCCGTAGGATGGTGGGAGGAAGAAGAAATCTCTTCTTACTTATCCACAAGAACCTGCCCTACTTGTCAG
>JAGPEW010000060.1 GCA_018056825.1 Candidatus Sordicultor aquaticus | reverse complement strand
CCCTAGAGCACCGGATGCCGCTGGAAATGCCATAATAAGCGTTGAGGTACCGATACTTTCATGTAATTTGCAACTCAGGTCAATTCGTTTACGGTTTGTTCTTCACTAGCTACAGCCCCACTCCTCCTACGGCGCATCCAAAATACCATGGCAATAACGATTAAAATAAAATATCTTTCTTATGGCTTATGTTACAATTTCCTCAGGGATAAAGGAGGTGAAAATATATGGATATGGATATGGAAATGGAAACTAAAAAGGATATTCACAAACTCGCGGAGGAAATTACTGCTCTTTTGGAAGAAGGGCAGTATAGTGAGGTTAAAAAACAAGTCAACTCTCTTCATCCCGTAGATGTTGCCGAAATTATAGCTTCTCTCGATTTTCGAAAACAGGTGCTTCTTTTCCGCCTTCTCAATAAAAACCAGGCTATTGCCGTATTTGAACAACTAGATTTTGAACAACAGGAGAATCTTCTTCGCCATTTTACTGATCAGGGAGTAGCTAAAATTTTAAACCAAATGTCTCCTGACGACCGGATGGAACTTTTTGATGAACTTCCTGCAAAAGTGGTCAAAAAGTTTCTAAATCTCTTAGAACCTGAAGAGCGTAACATTGCAGCCAGCATGTTAGGATATCCAGAAAATAGCGCTGGCCGGATTATGAGCCCTCATATCATTGACCTTAAAGAATTTTATACTGTAGAACAGGCACTAAACCGAATCCGGCGCTTAAATCCCCCTGAAGAGCTTGCTTATACTGCCTATGTTACCGATGCTGAACGCCACCTCTTGGGAATAGTAACTTTGCGAAAACTTGTTCTTGCCTCTCCGGAAGAACTAGTAGGAAACATTATGAGCCGGGACTTTGTTTTCGTCTCCACCGATGATGACCAAGAAAAGGTGGCTCGAATTGTTCAAAAATATGACCTACTTGCTGTACCAGTTGTTGATCGAGAAGGTCGGCTGGTGGGAGCGGTAACCATTGATGATATTATTGATGTTATTGAAGCAGAGACTACAGAAGATTTACACCGATTAGCTGCTATTGTAACTACTGAGGATGAATATCTCCATGCTCCTTTAGGACAGAAAATCAAAAGTCGTTTTATCTGGCTTGCTATTCTTCTCCTTATGGGAACTTTCACCAGCTTTGTTATGCAAAGCTTTGCGGATATTCTCCAGGCTGCAGTAGCACTCTCTTTTTTTATTCCTATGCTTACCGACACCGGAGGAAATGTGGGAAGCCAGTCTACCACTGTGGTGGTGAGAGAATTAGCTCTGGGAAAGTTAGAAGGTCATTCTTTGTGGAAAATGATTCTTTCTGAAGCCATTATCGGCGGAATTTTAGGGGTTCTTCTAGGAATTATTGCTATAGCACGAGTTGTTTTTCTTCGAGAATCATTGCTTTTAGGTCTCGTGCTGGCAATTTCGATATGGATAATTGTTTTTGTCTCTAACCTTATCGGTGTGTTTTTACCAGTACTTTTCAAGAAAATGAAACTGGACCCTGCTATTGCTGCTACACCAGTAATCACTACCATAGTGGATATTGTAGGAGTTTTCACATATTTATGGATAGCACAGAGTTTCTTACCTTGGTAATAAAACATTATTTAGAACAGGAAGAGTTCGCGCCATTAGAGGCAAGGAACTGAAGTATGGTTTTTTATGATACAATAAAAAACAGAGATTATGTTTTTCTTCAAGCCGAAAGAAAAGGGTGAAAACAATTGAAAATAGGGATTGGCTCTGACCATGCTGGTTTTGCATTTAAGGAAGCAATAAAGGGGAAATTATCCAGAGAAGGATATGAAGTAGTTGATGTAGGAACTCAAGATGAACAACCAGTAGCTACTGCTCCTTATGCTCAAGCGGTGGCTGAGGGTTTATTAAATGATAATTTTGAACGGGGTATTCTCATCTGCGGGACAGGTGGAGGAATGTCGGTGGCAGCTAATCGCTATCCTGGTATTCGGGCAGTGTTGTGTTTTAACCCTTTCACTGCTGAGATGGCTCGTAGTCATAATGATGCCAATATTTTAGTGATGGGGTCTCGTACCATATCCCTACCTCAGGCTTTAGAGTTAGTAGATATTTTTCTTTCTACTCCTTTTGCGGGAGGGAAATATGCCGAAAGACTTCAATACTTGGAAGAAATAGAAAAGCAGGTAGCAAATATTTTACGGGAACGGTTTACTTAAGAATATCATTTTTTTAAAATTAAACTTAAATAGATACAAGTATAATAAAGGGAGTTGCAATATCCAGGTGAAAACAGGGAGGTGAAAAACAGTAGTGCTTAAAATAATGGATCGCTATTTTATTAAAGACAGCACAAGTGGTATGTTCACCTGGGTAGGAGCAGTAACCATTATAATGTTGGTGCAAACTCTCTTTGAATTGGCTGACTTTTTTGTCAACAAAAAGGTTCCTTTCCTCATTGTTTCGGAAATTCTCCTCCTTTATATCCCTGCTCATATGGTGATGACCTTTCCTATCTCTGGTTTATTAGCCTCAGAGCTTAATTTAGGACGCCTCTCTCGGGATAGCGAACTAATAGCTTTAGAAGCCAGTGGAATAAGCTTAAAAAGAATTATACTGCCCTATATCATTTTCTCTGTTTTAGTGAGTGTGGGTTCTTTTGCTCTCAACGATTTTGTAGTTCCTAATACTAACCATCGAGCCCAAGTTTTAATTCGAGAGTATGTTTATAAAGAAGGTCCTCCTAAAATCGAAAAAAATGTATTTTTTCGAGATGCTGAAAATCGTTACTTTTATGTCAGCGAATTGGATAACGAAACCTGGGAAATGAAAG
Source organism: Candidatus Sordicultor aquaticus (assembly GCA_018056825.1). Lineage (GTDB taxonomy): Bacteria > Atribacterota > Atribacteria > Atribacterales > Caldatribacteriaceae > Sordicultor > Sordicultor aquaticus. The sequence continues at coordinate 2,872 of JAGPEW010000060.1, read as the reverse complement.
ATGTAATTATTTATGAGATGGGGAAAAACCGTCCTTTTCCTGATGTAATTTTAGCCAAAAGCGCTTGGTGGTTAGAAGACCAATGGTTACTTAAAGAAGGAGTAGTACATCGTTACGATGAGAAAGGTTTGCTTATTCAAGAGATTGAATTTTCAGAAATGGTTATAGATATGAAAGAAGAACTAAAAAACTTTTTTGACGAACAGAGAACTCCGGAAGAAATGCCTACCCGGGACTTAAGAAAGCAAATTGACATCCTTAGAAAAGCGGGAGCTGCAACTGAAAACTTTGAAGTAGCTTACCATCTTAAATATTCTATTCCCTTTTCCGCCTTAGTTTTTATGCTGATGGGAATGCCTTTAGGAATCCAACGCACTAAAGATACAAGAACTGTGGGGGTTATAGTTACCGTCATATTAGCTTTTGCGTACTATATGTTGCTTTCCGTTTTTCGTTCTCTAGGAAGAGGAGGTATAATGGAACCTATGATAGCAGCTTGGATGCCCAATATTGTTTTCGGTGTGCCTGGCCTTATACTTTATTTGACTGTAGATAGGAAGTGAGGTATAAAATGCAAAAGTTCCTTCTTTGCTTAATGATATTTATGTTGGTTATCTCCAGTGGTGAGAGGTGGCTAACGGCAAAAGAACAAAATCTTTTCGACCAGGCTATGGAAGCTCGAGGAAAAGGAGAAAACGAAAAGGCACTGAAAATTTTAGAGCAGTGTGTAGAAGAAGGAGTAGAGGTACATCGAGCTTACTTCGAAATGGGAGAAATACTCCTAGAAGAAGGGAAATATCGGCGAGCTATCTCGGTTTCTGAAAAAGCTATAAAAGCTTATGAAGAGTATTTAAAGGTTCATCCTGAAGATCACAATGCTTGGTGGGAATTAGGTTATATTCATAGCATTAGAAGTAATTATAACTATTCTAATGAGTGGAAGGAAGCCCAAGAAGCTTTAGAAAAAGCAGTGGAGCTTACTCCTTATAATTCCTTTTATCTCCTCTATTTAGGTTGGATTTATTATAAAAAAGGAGATAATGAAAAAGCTGAGGGGACTTTTAAAAAAATTTTGGATAAAAACCCTGAAGATTTCCAGGCCCGTTATTTTTTAGCTGATACATTAATTGATGCAGGAAAGCAAGAAGAGGCTAAGCAAGAATTAACCTATATTTTAGAAAAATGCCCTAAAGAGAATGTAGCATATAGTTGGGCACAAGAAAAACGGAAAGAATTAGAGGGGGATAATAAATGAAGAAGAAAATTATTTTCTTAGTAAGTTTAATTTTGGTAGTAGGTGTTTTTTCGGGCTGCCTTTCAGTGGCAGAAAAAGGGTCTTTAGAGGGAGAAGTGTGGGGAGAAAACGGACCTCTTGCGGGTGCAGCAATAGAAGGAGGAGGAGGTACGGCTATTACCAATGAGGAGGGCAAATTTCTTATAGAAGGGTTGCCATCTGGAGAACATTACTTTTTCTTTTCCTGTCCTGGATACACAGGGAAAGTGATAAAAGCACAGGTGAAACCCAGAGAAGTAGGTAAAATTAATCAGGAAGGAAGAGTGTATTTAGTTCCTGAGGGCGAAGAAAGTCTTAAAAATTATATTTTTGAACTTTATAATTTGGGATTCTATGAGCGAGTTATCTCTCAAGCAGATTTGTTTCTTGCTAATTACCCGGAGGGAAATTTGCTACCTCAAGTCCTTTTCGCTAAAGGAGCTTCCTTCTATTACCTAGGAGACTTTCAAAATGCTATTTCCTCTTTGTCTTCTGCTGTAAATAATTATCCGGGTAGTGAATTTTCTGATGATGCTCAGTATCTCCTAGCTAAAAGTTTTGGCGAAGGATTAAAAGATTACGGACGTGCTATTACAGAATACCAAAAGTTAATAAATAATTATCCAGGAAGCGACCTTATAGGTGTAGCTTATTACGAATTAGGAGATTGCTATTACATTTTAGGTTCTTACTATGAAGCCTATCTCAGTTACCAAAAAGCCCAAACCTATGGCGGAGAAATAGGAAGAGAGGCTCTCTATTCCTCTGCTCATTGTCTTTATAAGCTAGAATCTTATGCTCCAGCAGCAGTCCTTTTTTCTGAATATGTAGAGCGCTATCCTAACACTGACATATCTGATGATGCTCAATACTTTGCCGGTGCTGCTTGGTATAAAGCCGAGCAATATAGTGAAGCTTTGACAGCTTTTCAAAACTGTGTAAATAACTATCCTCAAGGAACCTGGTACAATGGAATTCTTATTGCTCCAGCAGCCCTTCTAAATCAAGGTCTTTGTTTAGAAAAGCTGGGTAGACATCAAGAAGCCTATAGCATTTATCTCCAGATTCTCCGAAAATATCCCGAGGCAAAGTGGGCTGATGGTAGCTCTTTAATCAAAAATGTTCAGTTCCGTATTGAATGGCTTGAAAATAATGTTTTGTAAAAATTAACTAGTATGCACGAAGAAAAAAGCGATCGGGAACTCGTTACTGAGGTGTTAAATGGTAACGAAGACCTATTTTATTTTTTAATACGCCGTTACGAGAAGCAAATCTTTAATTATATCTATCGTTTGGTGAAACAGAAAGAAGAAGCAGAAGACTTAGCTCAAGAAACTTTTACTAAGGCTTTTTTTGCTCTTCGCCAGTACGACCATACTTATGAGTTTTCCACCTGGATTTTTCGTATTGCTCTTAATGTTTGTCGAGATTACTTTAGGCGTAGAAAGATTCTCTTTTTTTCTCTCAATACCCCGGTGGGAGAAGAGGAAGATACAGAGTGGGGAGAATTGATAGAGCAAAATTCTTTTCTGGACCCCGACGGAGAACTAGATAATCGAGAGCTAAGAAGAGAATTAGAAAAAGCCATTGACCATCTCC
>JAGPEW010000059.1 GCA_018056825.1 Candidatus Sordicultor aquaticus | reverse complement strand
GTTTAAATAAGGCCAAACTTGTAAGTTAACTTCGGCTTTATTTTTTAAAGCTTTCTCTCCTTGTTGATAATTTTTCTTCTTAAAAAAAGTTTCTAACGCCCAGTCATACACGTTGCCCAGATTTAGTAAAGGAGCGACAACCACCCATTCTCCCTCCCGAAAACCAGCCAGAGAAAAAAGATCGCGGTTAGGTGCAATGGCTTGAGATAAAACCGCTGACCAACCAGTGGTGCCCAAATAAAAATAGCTATCTCCCACCTCAAATATCCCGGCCCCCAGAGTAACCGCCCCCAAATCTCCGACTCCGTTTAAAACTAAAGGTGCTGAGCTCGTCTTAAATCCCAAGAGGGGTAACAATTCCATCTTAACTCTTCCTATTTCCTCATAGGGCTGACCAATTCGAGGCAACAAATCCAAAGAGAGACAATCAGCTGCTTCCGCTACCCATGTTCGCAAATTACAATCAAATAAACCAGTAGTAGCAGCATTAGTGGGGTCAGTCCAGGATTCACCAGTGAGCTTGAAATTGATGTAATCTTTGGCTCCCAAGAGGACATAGCTAGCTTTTGCTAAAAGCTGGGTAGTAAAAGAAAGGTAAAACATCTTAACCAGAGGAGTAAAGCTATCTAATTGGTTAGGAATTTTACTCTCAATTGTTGCTTTCAGGTTCTGAGGTAGCTCATAGTCACCAATATTAGAATCGCTGTAAAGAGAAGCGTCGGTCAAAGGATTTCCCTCTTCATCAATCAAAATCAGGTCTTCCATTTGACCGGTGCCTACAATGGTTATTTCTTCCCCATCATTGACTTCTTGCAAACATTGACGAGCACAGCTTAAAAATTTCTCCCACCATTCCTGTGGGTCTTGGGTTACTTTCCTACCTTCAACCTTAGTTGTGAGGTTAGAACTAACTGAGGAAAGCAAAAGTCCTTCTTCTGAGAAAAGAGACACTTTAACTGCACTTGTTCCTATATCATAAGTCAAAATTTTCATTTACACCGTCTTCAGCTCTTCTAAAAAATTTTCTAGGGGTTGATTTTTCATCATCTGCTCCACTAATATACTACCGATGATTACACCGTCAAATCCTATTTTCTTCATCAACCTGATTTGAAACAGGTTTTTCAATCCAAAACCAGCAAAAACCCTTATATCCGGCCAGTTTTTTTTAAGCTTCCCCAGAGAAGCACTCAATAAGGAAGTAGGCAAAAGCTTATCCTCCCCCGTCTTTCCTTGGCTAACTCGAAAATAAATAAAAGGCGGCCGCCTTTCTAAAAACACTTTTAAGGAATCTTTGTCCTGGTCGGAGCTAATTACCGGTATGATCGGTAGCGGCCATTCGCTGACCAAGGAAAGAATTTTCTCTTCTTGCCCCACTATTATACAGCCACTAACGCCTAAATCTTTTATTCTTCGCTTAAACTCTTTTAAACCTAACTGCTCTATATCCGATAGATAACCCATCAACACTATTTTCTTGGTCTGATTTTTATCATATCGAGAGCTAAAGATGGAGAAAAATTCCTCCAAGCCAAAGCCTTTTTCCCGTAAGCATTTCTGAGCAGAAGTAATAACCAAACCATCCATATAAGGATTATGAGCTGGTAAGCCAATTTCCACAAAAGGAATATGCTCGTAATCCATAATGCGGTCAATGGTTTCAAGGGATTTTTCCAAATCGGGAATACCAGGAATTATATAGGGGATCACTTGCACTATACCACCTACTAAAGCTCTCGAGAAGTTCGCAGGATTAAAGCTCCCACTAAGATTGCTCCGGTCAATATATCCTGTAAAAAGTAAGGAACATTAAGCATAGTAAGCCCGTTAGCTAATACCCCCATTATCATAGCTCCCACAAAAGTTCCCCAAATATTAGCCTCTCCTTCTCTAAAGAGAGTGGTTCCCAGAAAAGCCGCAGCATAGGATTGCATAAGATATCCTCCTCCCGCAGTGGGATGAGCTGAACCCAATTTAGAAGTAAGGACTATCCCGGCTAAACCACTATGAAAAGCAGCCATTACAAAAGCTATGATTTTTACCTTAGCCACTCTAACCCCCGAGTAACGAGCGGCTATTTCGTTACCTCCCACTGCGTACAAAGCCCGTCCCAAAATAGTTTTTACCAGTACATACCAGGAGATAAAAATAAGAACAAACATAAAAATGCTCGATAGAGGAAACCCGGCGATTGACTCTTGCCCTAAAACCAAGAAGCTTTCGGGAATTCCCGAAAAAATTATAGTTCCCCCGCTATACCAAAAAGTAATCCCTCCCAAAAGAGTGCCGGTGGCTAAAGTGGTTACAAATGAGGGCAGGTTAAGCTTAGCTATTAACCAGCCATTTAAGGCTCCAAAGGCCACACATAAAGCCAAAGATAAAACAGTTGAAAACCAAGGATTAAAAGTGGCCACCATCATACCCGCCACCACCACTCCAGCAAAAGATACGATGTAAGATAGTGATAGATCAAATTCAGAAATAGCCAGGATATAAGTAGCTCCGATAGCCACCATCATAAGGATGGAAACCTGCTGGGTTATATTTATAAAGTTGCGGAGAGTAAAAAAAGCCTGCGGTTTTAAAAAGCTAAACAAGATAATAAGTACCAAAAGAGCTAAAAGAGTGCCATAATTCTTAAGAGTTGATCTCATCATTCACTTCAATAACAAAGATTTAGTATATTTTCCCGACTGATTTTTTCGGGAGATAAAATACCAGCCATTCTACCCTCTTTCATTACCATCACTCGGTGAGGGTTTATCTCTATCATTTCTTCTAAATCAGAAGAAATGACTACCACCGCCCAGCCTTCCGAAGCCAGTTTATGCATTAACTCATAAAGTTCTCTTCTTGCTCCCACATCTACACCCACCGTAGGTTCATCCAATAAAAGCAGAGAAAAATCCCCTATTAACCACTTAGCTAAAACTACTTTTTGTTGGTTACCTCCACTCAAGAATTGAACCAGTTCTCTTAATCCACGATAGTTTACTCTCAATTTATCTAAAACCCCGCTGGCAACAGAACGAAGTTCTCCCCCTTTGAAATAGCCCAATAAACCTGCATATCGAGAAAGATGAGGAAGGGCTATATTATCTATCACCGAGTGTTTGGTTACTAAACCTTCTCGGGCGCGATCTTCCGGCACTAAAGCCACCCCTTCTGCAATGGCTTCCTCCGGAGAGGTAGGACTAAAAGTTTTTCCCTTTAACCTAATCTCGCCCTTCTCTTTGGTACGTAATCCAAACAACATCTCTACCAATTCGGTTCTTCCTGAGCCTTGTAAGCCATAAATGCCAAAAACTTCCCTTTCGTAGACTTCGAAAGTTAGTTCCTTGATTTTGCTACCATCACTGAGGGATTGAACCTCTAATATTTTATCCTTTCCCGCTTCAGCAGTTACAAAAAAAGATTTTACCCTGCCTTCCCCAACCATCTTGGCTATTAATTCAGGTTGAGAAATCTCGTCGGTTGAGCCTTCCCATACTTTTTCTCCATTCCTTAGGACTACTATCCTATCACACAGAGTAAATATTTCATTTAATCTATGAGATACATAAATAATGGCTACTCCCTGAGCAGCAATTTTTTTAACCGTTTCAAACAAAGATTTAACCTCTTGGTCCGACAAGGCTGCAGTTGGCTCATCCATAACCAAAATTTTGGGTTTTTCCAGGAAAGCTCTGACAATCTGTACCATCCACTGCTCTGATGTAGTAAGTTCTTTGGCTAATGTCGAGAGCTCCAAATTAAAACCAAACTGTTGGCAAATCTCCTGCAGCTGTTTTTTCATCGCCAACTTGTTAACTATACCACCCCTGCCTCGAATCCACTTTCCTAAAAAGGCATTATCCACTATGTCAAAAGAAGGAACCAAGTTAAGTTGCTGATGAACAAAAGCTAATCCTTGCTTTTCTGCCTCCCAGGGGTTGTTTAGCTGGACTTCTACCCCATCAACTAAAATTTCTCCCCCATCGGGATGATATATGCCAGCTAGCACTTTCACCAAAGTAGATTTTCCCGCTCCATTCTCTCCTACCAAACCTACTATTTCCCCTGCCCGCAGACCAACAGAAACTTCTCGCAGGGCCTGAACCCCAGGGAAAGTTTTTGAGATTTTATTTACTTCTAAAATTGTCTTCTTGTCTTCTCTCATCTAGCTTTAAGCAATAAACTTTTAGGTTGGGGAAGAACTATGGCTTTCATACCCATACAATAGTTCACTCCCCAAAAGCAATTTAATGACTTAAAAACTGCTCTACATTTTCTCTAGTTATCAAAGGGCTGGAAGCATACAGTATCTTCTCGCTCACTTCTTCTCCGGCAAAAACTTTTTTCATTGTTTCCACCAAAATTCTCGCTATTTCAACAAAATCTTGTTTAACAGTGGCAATTATAGGAGAACTATCTCTAATCATTTCCAAAGCCTGCTGATTACCATCTATTCCGGTAACAATTATTTCGTTCTCTCTGCCTGCTTCTTTTATAGCTAATGCTGCTCCTATGGCTGGCTCATCCCAAGCAGCCCAAACTGCATCTATGTCAGGATGAGCTAAAAGGATATTTTGCATAGCTTGCCTTGCGTCCTCTATCGGTCCTGGAACTTGGACCCAGTGTTCGGCTACTACTTCTATACCCGGCGTATTCCGGACGATAGCATCAAAGACAACCTCCCTTTTCTGCACTCCGGGATGAGCTGAGTGATACAATTTAACTATTTTGCCCCCACCTCCCAATTTATCAAATAAGTAAGAGGTGATTTGAGCAGATAAAACATAGTTATTAGAAGTGACGTTGCACACCATACCCTCGATATAGCCTGCATCTCCTCCCAACACTGGAATCCCGGCCTTGTTGGCCATGTCTATCTGTTTTTTAAATTGATTGGGGTCACCCATTCCCATAACAATCGCATCCACTTTTTGAGCAATGACATCTTCCCATCTATTAGCTAACGCACCAAAATCTCCCTTGGTATCAATAACCGTAACTTCCCATCCTTCTTGTTGGGCAAAATTTACAAAAGCTTGTATCATTTCGTTAGTGGTAACCGAAGCCAGATAAGGAGTTAAAACTGCTACCGTTTTAGGAGTAGCTAATGCCTGAGGAGAAAAAGCTAACCCCCCCACTATTCCCAGACATAACACGATAAATAACCATCTTTTCATGATCCATCACCTCTATTAAGTTGAAAAAGCCTATAAAAACAGCTTTTATCACACTTCTCTATTACTTTCACAGGAATTATAAGGCATAATCATAAGTGAGTCAATTCGAGGAATTGCCCCGTGTTGACATTAATTTTTCTAAGGAGATAAAAGTTTTTACCCTTCTTACACTAAAGAGAGATTGGAATATTCCAATCTCTCTTTAGTGTTTTCTTGAAAGAAAATTGAGTTGTAAATCCTACTGTAACGCTTTTATCCTTTTCATGGAGTTTTTCTTACCAAACCTCAAACAAGCGAACTGTTTGATAGGCATTACCATAACAGTCAGTGAACGAAACCGTAACCATATGCACCCCCGGCTCGAGGTTACGAGCCTGACTTTGACAGCTGTAATTTAAAAACATTGATATATCAAGGGATTAGGTACTCCTTTTTTGTTTACTCCACTACAGTTTCACTGAGAATAAACTTAGGAATCTTTATCCCTAAAGCTCTAAATATCTGAGCATTATCATTCTCTAT
>JAGPEW010000058.1 GCA_018056825.1 Candidatus Sordicultor aquaticus | reverse complement strand
CTCCTACCCTTATGACCTCTTACACCTTAGCTTCTATTTATAACTTAGATAGTGAATTTTCTTCCAGCATTATCTTTTTTACCACTTTTCTATCATTACTTACCTTACCCCTGTGGGGTTCATTTCTTCACCCGTAAATAAATCCGTAAGGGACCAGCAGTAAATATGTCGCTTTCCGCTATCACCTCTACGGTTACTTTCCCTTCCATTTTTTGCAAAAGAGAAGTAACTTCGGTAAGATTGGAAGCAGAAATAACTCCCACCCTACCCTGTTGAGGGAGAATTCCTTTTTTAACCGCTAAAGTATTCAATTCTTTCAATAGTTCTCCTAACCAGAGTTCTATATTAGTTTTCTGAGGCTCAATATCTAATTCTCCCGACCATATCACTTCCCCAGCCGAGAAAATTTTCTTGTTCTCATCCACTAAAAATCGGGCAATGACCGGCTCTCCCCGCAAGGTGTTGACTGAGGCTACCAGGCGAATAACTAATGGAACTTCGGTATTTTTCAATTTTTCTTTAGTTTCATTAAAGTTATCTTCTAAAACAAAAACTGCTCTTTGTATTTCTTTATCCAAACCCGCTCCTCGGGCCAGGGCGATTTTTTCTCCTCTTTCAATCAGAGAAAGAAGATAATCTCCCGCTTCTTTATCCCCCATACCCGGAGATGCTATCACTCGCAAAATTTCTTCTTCGTCCTGAAACACTATTTCTCCTTGCCGGATAGCCAAAATACTTTCCCGCAGACGAGTTTGTTCCGCTTGTAAAGCTTGTATTTCTTCCTGGAGACTCTGTCTCTGGCTTTTGAGCTCTTCCACACTTCCGGTTAAAGTTTTGACTTGCTCTTCTAACGAGGTTTTAGAATCTTGTAATTCTTTTTCTCTTCCTTCCAGCTGAGTGATTTGAGTTTTTAGTTCTTTCATACCAAAAAGAGCCGTACGCACATCCTGAGAAGCAATACTCAAAATGAGAAGCGTAACAGCAGCAATCAAAACCCCGGTAATAACACTTACCAAAATGGCAGTATAGCGGGGACGAAGCTTAAACAGGGAAAGTTTTCTCTTCCCAATTCTTCTCCCTAAAATATCCCCCAGGTAAGCTATAGCTCCAGCCAATATGATAATAGAAATAATTAATAACCAGCTACCCCAATCCATAGAAAGTCTCCTTTAACTTTTTTCTTTCCACCACAAAAGGCTTTCACCAATCAAAAATCCCACTATGTTAGCCATCCAGCTTCCCCAAAAAGGAGATAATCTACCTCCCTCAGCTAAGGTTGTACCCAAAGAAAAAATAACGTAATAGGCAAAAACTATAAGGATGCTTAACCCTATTCCTAAAGCCCTGCCCGAGCGAGGAGAAGCGATACCTAGAGACACCCCTATAAGGACAAAAATCAAACTGGCAAAAGGAAAGGCGGTTTTTTGCCACAGGATTAATTCTAATTTCTCTGTTTTCCTCCCCCTACCTTTTTCTCCCTCAATGAAATTTTTCAATTCTAGAAAACTCATTTCTTGCGGACTTTTTTGGGTTTTCTGTATTTCTTCAATGCTTTGAGTGGTGGATACTTCTTCTTTTTCAAAACGCACCCCTCTTTCTATCTGCCCTTTTTGCCCGACTTCGTAAATTATTCCCTCTCTAAATACCCATTTCCCTCCCTGATTGAAGGCTTCTTGAGCATTAATAATTCGCCGCAATCCTTCTCCATCGTATTCTTGAACTACTACCCCCAAAAGAAGAGATTTTTCCTGATCTACAGTTTTTACATAAAATATCCTCTCTATTCCGGGTTCACTATCATCTCGGAAAAAAGTCTCCTCCGGTATTAAACTTTGTCCACTTACTCTCTCCCCCATTTTTTTAAGCTCCTCGGAAGCCCAGGGTAAACATACTTCTTGAACCAGGATTGTCCCAGCACAAACCCATAGAGAAAAAAGTAAAAAAGGAACCATTAACCTTCTAAAGCTCACTCCTCCCGCCCTCAGAGCTATAATTTCACTGTCACCAGACATACGGCCTACTGTCAGCAACACGCTCAACAACACTGAAACTGGCAAAATATAGATTAAAAGAGAAGGGAGACTCAAGAAAAATATTTTTATTACTTCTATTAGAGAGAAACCTTCTTGTAACCATAAACGAGCTAAACGAAAGAGCAAATCCCCAGCACTCACTAAAATAACGAACAAAACAACTCCAAAAGAAAAGTTAACTACGCTTTGCTTGAGAATATACTTATCTAATACTTTCAAAGATTAAAACGTTCCCCTAAATAGTATTTTCGGCTTAGATCAGAATTAATAATTTCCTCTGCGCTACCCGAAACTAAAATTTTACCTTCAAACATAATATAAGCTCGGTCAGTGATAGCTAGAGTTTCTCGCACCGCATGATCAGTAATCAATACTCCAATATTTTTACTGGCCAGGTGTTTAACCAAGTTTTGAATGTCCTCTACTGCAATAGGGTCAATACCGGTAAATGGCTCATCCAAAAGGACAAAGGAAGGAAAAGTAGCTAAAGTTCGAGCAATTTCTAAACGTCTTCTCTCTCCTCCCGAGAGTAAATTGGCTGAGGAATTAGCTAAACGACTAATACCAAATTCTTCCAGTAGACGATGTCTCTCTTCTTTTACTTCTTTTTTAGATAGGCCTTGCATTTCTAAAACTAAATCTAAGTTTTCCCTTACCGAGAGTTTGCGAAAAACAGAAGGCTCCTGGGGAAGATAACTGATACCCATACGAGCTCTTAAATACATAGGAAGGTGATTGAGCTCCAAAGTATCCAGGAAAACTTTACCTCCTGTAGGTCTCACTAAACCTACCAAAAGATAAAAAGTAGTAGTCTTTCCTGCTCCATTAGGACCTAAAAGGCCAACTATTTCCCCTTTCCGTACTTCTAAATCAACTTCATTCACTACCATTTTTTTATTGTATTCTTTAGTTAGGCCTCTTCCTAATAAAGCGTTCCAATTTTTCCCATTGGGCAAACGCATTTCCTCCTTTTAAGGAACTAGCTCTATCTCCACATTTCCTTCCACTTTTACTCGGCCACTATCGAGGTAGATAAAAATCTTTTCCCCGCGCAAAAGGTTTTTATCTCCTTGCACCTCTGCTCCACCTTCTAAAGTTATAAAATCATCTCCCTCTCGATAAAAAGCTTTTTGCGCTCCACCCTGCCAATCTTCTTTGTTTATTGTTACTGTTTGAGCTTCCCAAACTTTTTCTTCCAGAGAGTATTCTATATTCTGCGCTCGCACTTCCCAACCCCGTAAGACTAAAAGAGGAGATGAAGTAAGATAAAGCTTTTTTTGATTGAAATCAAAATGAGCTTCCCCGGTAGAAAAACGCATTTCAGGATTAGACCCTTCTATTCCCGAAACATCTAGCCGGTTCCCGCTACCCTGATAATAGAGAGATTGAGCTTGAACTTTAAAATTACTCCAAGAAATATCTATCTTTCCCTTACTCCTTGCTTCTTGAGTTTTAGTATCTATTTCCAAAGAAGGACAGACTACCTTTACATCTCGCCAGGTAAAGGTAGAAACTTGAGCTACAATTTTCCCCGTTTCAGCATCATACTCAGCTTGAGGAGTAGTAATTAATACTCTCTCTTCTTCCTGAGCAAAAAGAGAGGAAGAAAGAAAAAGAAAAGACCAAAATAAAATCCCTAATAAAATTCTTTTCATCTTTCCACCTTGACTTTAAATTCTACACCGTTTTCTAACTTTAATTTTTTATGGGAAAGGTCATAAACCATTAATTGACAGTGTGCTTCTATTCCTTGACTTTCAAATTGAGCTTTGTTTAGTTCAAATTTTTCCTCATTTCCCCGCCAGGACAACAATTCCCCTCGAAGAGCTTCTTTTTTATCTTCATTTATCAACTCTACCTTTTCTAACTCCGCATCCCCCGCCGGTAACTTTATTTGCCCTTTCTGAGCTTTCACTTGATAAAGAGGAACTCCCTCTTGAAAGAAAACTCCTGAAACATCGGTCAAAAAAATACTATTTCCTTTTTGCTCCAAAAAACTAGCACTCAAAACCCACTCTTGACCTTTTTCTCCCACCCGACTTATTTCTGCTCCTTCCATCTGGACTTGAGAAAAAGAGTTTTCCTCCTCTTTTACTTGGGGAGGGAGAGAAGAAGGAATTTTCCCCATCCACCAGAAATAAATAACTCCTACCAGTAAAAAAAGAGAAAAGAAAACTAGAGTTACGAGACTCCAATCAACTCTCCGGAGCATCTACTAACCAGTAATAAACTCGCTGAAAGCCGGAGATAGCTAAAGCTTTAGCGATCTCTAAACTTTCCCCGTTACTCTCAGTAAGTAAAAGGTAAACCCCTTCTCGAGGAAAGGAAGAGATAACAGAATCTACACTATCTACCACCTGATAAGAAACATTCCCTCTATCTGGAAAAGGATTACGGTTCTCTTTTCTAAAATCCAAAACCATTACCTCGGAAGTTAACTCCACCAGATTTTTTATTTCTGCTTCTTGTAAACCTCGAAACCAGAGAATTTGCTCCAGTTTATTGCGTAACACGCTTTCCTCTTGAGCCCCAATTATCTGAGCAGCTAAATTACCCAGAGGATCTACAAAATAAAGAGTAGGTAAATACAAAATACCATATTCCCGAGCTACTTTCCCTTCTTCATCTAAAAGCACAGGGAAGGTAAGACCTAACTCTTGAGCAAAGGCTTCTACTTTAGTTTGAGGCTCTCCTGAATCTATAACTAAAACATTTAACTGAGCTTTGTCTTTGTATTCCTCATATATCTTTTGGAGAAGAGGAAGCTCCTGACGACAGGGTGGGCACCAAGTAGCAGAAAAAGAAATTACCACTGGCTCTCCCTTAAAATCAGAGAGAGAATAAGTCTTTCCATCTAATCCCGGAAGCTGAAACGGCGAGATTTCACGAGCACCCAGGGAATAAATCCCGGAAAATAACAAAAGAAAAACTCCTATGGCCCAAAAAAGTCTTTTTCTCACTACTAGTTTTCCTCCTTCGGATTTTACTCCTTATATATCTCTTAATTTCCTCAAAAATTCCCCTCTCATAATTATAGAAATTTATCTCGGAAAATGACAGTAGCAAAAATAAAATAGAAGGAAAGCATAAAGAAAATGCTTAATCAGTAGATTTAGGAGGAGAGAAAACTTTTCGAAGAGTAGAAACCATCTCCTCAGAGAGGAATATAGCCTTTTGGTTGTCTTGCACCAAGGACTGATACAATTCTTCTCGGTAAACTGGAATATCAGGAGGTGCAGATACTCCCACTTTTACCCTTCCTTTTTCTACATCTAAAATCTTTATCTCTATATTATTACCAATTCGAATACTTTGGTCCACTTTCCGGGTAATAACTAGCATAAAAACTCCTCTTAAAGTATTTTAGTTTTATTTTATACCTAAATGTCATTTTAGAAAAGAATTATATGGCCTAATCCAAGTTGTAAATTTTTACCAAAAAACTCTGACAGCCTACGGCGTAAGATTAAAAAGAACAATAAGGGGTAAAAACCCCCTTATAACCCCCTAGAAAGCAAAGAACCAAAATCTAAAAAGCAAATACTACTGGTGGAAAAATACTCCACCAGCATAAGGGGGTAAAACCCCCCTTATAACCCCGACTATAGGGGAAAAGACCCCTATCACCCCCCGAAAACATAAAAACTTAAAAACCTAAAGACAAAACACGAA
>JAGPEW010000057.1 GCA_018056825.1 Candidatus Sordicultor aquaticus | reverse complement strand
AGTTCCCACAAGAAGGGAGCCAATTGGAGCACAGAGACCTTTAGAAACACAGAACATTACTGAATCGCAACAAGAGGCAATTTCTACTGGTTCTACTTTTAGAAAGGTAGCAGCGTTGAAAATCCTTGCTCCGTCTAGATGTACAGGAATTCTTCTCTCTTGGGCAAATTGATAGACTGCTTGAAGGTTAGAAAGTGGGACTACTTTTCCTGAAGAATGAGCATTTTCCATACAGATTAACCCGGTTCGAGGATGGTGAAGGTCTTCTTCTCGATATCGTTTTTCTAAGTCTTTTATATCTACTTTGCCATATTCATCAGGAATAGGGCGGAGCCCCGCTCGGGATATTACTGCTGGGGCTCCCACTTCATGCTCTAAAATGTGGTTACTCTCGGGGATTAATACCTCATCCCCGCTTTGAGTGTGGGTAAATATAGCTAATTGATTGCCAAAGGTTCCTGAGGGGACAAAAAGAGCAGCTTCTTTTCCCATTTTTTCCGCCGCTTTTTCTTGTAAAAGATTTACTGTAGGGTCATCACCATAAACATCATCTCCTACTTCTGCTTGCACCATAGCTTCCAACATTTCTTCCGTGGGGATAGTTACAGTATCACTACGAAGATCAACCCATTGGGGAAAAGAATTAGCTATTTTCATAGTTTATCTCCTGATGCAACAATGTTGAGACGGCAAATGGCTGCTTTTAAGATAGCTTCTAACATTTTAGGATAAGGAATCCCGGCGAAATGAGACATTTTAGCTAAATGTCCATCCCAACACCATCCTGGGTTGGGATTAACTTCTAATAACCTTGGTTGTCCCTCGCTATCCAATCGCCAGTCGAAACGAGCATAATCTTGACATTCTAAACGCTCAAACAATTTGAGAGAGCTTTCTATGATTGTTTTTTCTGTTTCTTCTGGCAATTCAACGGGTAGGGATCTTACTTTACTGTAAGGAGAGTCAGGCAGCCACTTAGCTTCATAACCACAAATAGGGGGAAGCCCGGGAGGAAGAGCGCTGTAATCTTCCTCACTGATGGGTAATACCTGATAAGACTCAGGAGGATTACCGATAACTCCCAAACTCAAATCTTTACCGGGAAGAAACTCTTCTACTAAAATAGGTTTATCATAGCCAAATTTGTTTCTTATTTCTGATACTGCTTCTACGAAATCATCCAAATTGGTGGCTACGCTTTTCTGAGTTATACCGAAGCTAGAGTCACCAAAGTTGGGTTTGATGAGAACGGGAAAACTAAAGGGCAATTTAAAAGTGAAATCTTCTGGTTTAATCAAGAAAGCACGAGGAACAGGAATATTAAGCTCTTTCGCTATTCCTCGGACTAAAGATTTGTCATAACAATAAGCCAAACATTGAGGACCGGAACCAGTGTATGGTATCCCCAATATATCTAAAAGAGCAGGAACGTGAAGCTCTTGGCGAGCATCGTTATTAAATCCTTCATCACAGAGATTAAAAACCAAGTCTATTTTTCTTCGCATCCGTAATAAATCGTGAAGTAAAGTACGATGTTGGTCTAAGTAGGTAAATTGGTAGCCCTTCAGTTCTCCTAAGGCAGCTTTAAGTTGATTCACGGTATAAATATCATCCTCATCAAAAACAGTTTGAGGTTTGAGAGGATCGGGTTGATTAGGGTCACCCAACAATACCGTCACTTTTAAAGTAGCACCTTTCGCTCTTTGAGGATGGGTCCATTCTTTTTTAGCTTCACCACTTAAGAGGATTCGCCTTTCCATCATTCCCAAATCCTGATTTCGCTGAGAAGAAGGAACATGCTCTCCGTGAATAGTAATACCAGAAAACCCGGATTTTTCTAAAAGAGACATTAGTTCTGCGGAAGAATAAAGCCTTTCAGCATAGAATTGGTCTGCTATTACTCCATTTTCAATATGAGTTATTATCTCCCGAGAAATCAAGCGCTGTCGGTCTTTAGATAAGGAACGCTCTCGCAATACGAATTCTTTTTTGCTAATCCACTCCCAGGAATGAGGTTGAAAATTTTCTCTTAAATATTCACCGTCAGCTACATCTATAAAAATTTTTCCTCCAGGTTTAAGAACCCTAAAAACTTCTGTTAGTACTTTCAAGTCATCTTGAGTGCTTTCAAAATACCCAAAACTATTTCCTAAAATCAGTACGGTATCAAAACTGTCAGTGGGGTAGGGTAGCTTACGCGCATCTCCCTCTTTAAACTGAACACTTAGCCCCTCTCTTCGGGCTTGAGCTCTGGCTTTTTGAATTAAGTAGTGAGAACGGTCTAAGCCTTTCACTCGGGTAAATCCTCGCCGAGCTAATTCTAAGGAATGTCTTCCTTGCCCACAGCATAAATCTAAAATGCGATCTCCGGGAGATAGATGAAGGATAGTAGTAAAGTAATCTACTTCCTGCTTGGTAATGTTTTGGTCATCTACTATGTCTCCGTCAGTTTTTAAGTAAAGAGAATTAAAAATTCTCTTCCACCAATCTGGTGGGACATGCTCTTCTAAATCTACAACTGGTCCTAAAGATTTGGTCTTTTTACCTCCATTTTTACCATTGGAAAATAAAACTCGTTCTTCAGGTTCCTCTTTCATTTTCCTCCACCTTACTCAGGAGATTTTTTATTATTAATGATTATAGAAAGATGGAAAGAAAAAACAATATAGAAAGTAAATTATTTAGGAAAATTTTTTAGCTCATAATTTTTATCTCCTAAACCAATAGAGTGCCCATACTCAATTTGTATCTCCCAGTTAGCCTGGGGATGAACATCTAAAAACTTATCCTCTCCAGGAGAAAAAGCGCTCTTCAGCCCCGAATTTTGTAGCCCCACTGATTTTTTGATTAAGTCAGCAGAAGCTTTATCGATAGCTACAATATCATTCCCTCCTAGAATTCCGATATCAGGTACTAAACTAGCATCATGCCAGGGTGAACAATCGCAGTCGGGACTTATTTCGGTGAGAAAATTAATAAAAGCCACCTTTGCTCCTTTACTCGTAACTGCCCCGTAAGCGTGTTCTACCATCCGTTCTTGCAGGGTAGAAATGGAAGAAGACCAACTAGTAGTGATGGCTTCTTGATTACAATAGATAATACACTCGGCACAGCTAATGCATAATTCTTTTCTCAATTTGGCTTTTCGTTGTTCATCAAGATAGAGAGCATGTTGAGGGCAGTGATTGATGCATCGTCGACAACCAATGCATAACTCTTCGCGGGGGTCAGGAAAGAAAGTTTCTCCATGTTGTAGTTGCTTACCTACTCTAGAAGCACCGCCCATACCTATATTTTTTATAGCTCCTCCTAAACCTGCTTCTACATGTCCTTTAACATGAGTTACCACTAAAAGAAAATCGGCCTCTTGAATAGCAGAAGCTATTTTTACTGTTTTAAAGTGTTTTAAATTAACTTCTACTTCTTGATAATCGCTTCCTCGCAGGCCATCAGCAATGATAAGGGGAGCAGGAACAGCTGGATAGCCAAAACCATGAAAAGTAGCAGTTTCTAAATGGTCTACAGCATTGTGGCGAAAACCTAAATACAGAGTATTAGCATCAGTGAGAAAAGGTTTGCCTCCTAATTCTTTTACTGCTTCTACAATGTAACGTAGAAAAACTGGTTTTAGGAAACCATGATTACCTCGTTCTCCAAAGTGAAGCTTTACTGCTACTAAATCTTCTTTCTCTAGTCTTTCTTGGAGAAGAGCTTTAGTTAATCTTTTAACTTTTTCTAAGACAGAGTTTCGTTCGTCATAGGCTCGCAAACTGACAAAATAGACTGGTGAAGCCATACTTAACCTCCTTTTAGTTAGAATTTATAGTAATTGATTTTCAAGTATTTTACCAGTTTTAAGCTAACATAGTATCAAAAAACCTGCTTAAACTATTAAAGTACTTGAAGGTAAATCACACTTCAGAACTATTACTATTGAGAAAGGAAAAAGATTTTTACTTTTTAAATCTTTTTATTTAATCTTCCATCGCAGTCTGTTTTTTTTCTCTTTCTTAGCAGTTTTTTATCTTTTATGTTTTCTGGAGGTTATAAAAGAGCTGTCTTTTTCTCTTATATCGGACGAAAATCACCCATCATTTTGGTCTTTGCTTTTTGTTTTGGGAGTATAGGGGTATTTATTCCTCCTTATTGTCTGTTATAATCCTTTATATTGAGATGAGGAAGGTGAAATGAATGGCTAAAGAGATGATAAAAGATGAGGAAGCTAAAAGAGCTCTTAAAAAAGGAGTGGATATTTTAGCTGATACAGTGAGAATTACCTTAGGCCCTAAGGGTCGTAATGTTATCTTAGAAAAGAAATATGGTTTACCTGTTATCACTAATGATGGAGTTACTATTGCTCGAGAAATAGAAGTGAAGGAACCACAAGAAAATACAGGAGTACAAGTGGCGAAAGAGATAGCTACTAAAACTAACGACCTTGTGGGAGACGGGACTACTACTGCTTTGGTTTTGGCTCAAAAAATGCTTCAAGAAGGGTTAAAAAATGTAGTTTTTGGCCACAATCCGGTTTTCTTCCAGCGGGGAATGGAGAAAGCGCTGAAAAGAGCGATAGATAAAATTAAAAGCTATAGCTTAGCAGTGGAAGATAAAAAAGCTATTTCTCAAGTGGCTTCTATATCGGCTAATGATAAGGAAGTAGGAGAAATAGTGGCTCAAGCTCTGGATAAAGTGGGTAAAGACGGAGTAATAACTGTGGAAGAATCTAAATCTGCTGAAACTACTATAGAGATAACCGAAGGAATGCAGTTTGACCGGGGTTATCTTTCGGCTTATTTTGTTACCGATGAGGAGCGAATGGAAGTAGTTTTAGAAGAGCCTCTTCTTCTCATCTGTGATTTCAAAATATCTAATATTACCTCTCTTCTCCCTCTTCTCCAGCAGGTATTAGAAATGAATAAACCTCTCCTTATAATCGCTGAAGATATAGAACAGGAAGTACTGACCACCTTAGTGGTGAACAATCTGCGAGGAGTGTTAAAGGTAGCAGCAGTTAAAGCTCCTGCTTTTGGAGACAGAAGAAAGGAAATTTTAGGAGATTTAGCTGTTTTAACTGGAGGGCAGCTAATTTCTCAGGATATGGGTATGAAGTTAGAAAAAGTGACTGTGGACTTGTTGGGTAAAGCAGATAAAGTACGCGTAACTAAAGACGAGACTACCATAATTGGTGGGCGAGGAAATAAAAAAGACATTGAAGCTCGAGAAAAACAAATCAGGGCTCAGATGGAAAAAACTACTTCTACTTATGACCGGGAAAAATTACAAGAGAGATTAGCAAAACTTCGGGGAGGAGTAGCTATCATCTGGGTGGGTGCCTCGAGTGAAGTAGAGTTAAAAGAGAAAAAATATCGGGTGGAAGATGCCATAAGTGCTACGAAGGCAGCCATAGAAGAAGGTGTAGTTCCAGGAGGTGGGGCGCTTTTTGTTCACTTGGCTCAGGAATTAGACTTTGCTGATCTATCGAGAGAAGAAAGGCAGGGAGCAGAAGCTCTAAGGAAAGCTCTAGAAGCTCCAGCTTACTGGATTGCCCAAAATGCAGGCTACGATGGTTCTCTGGTAGTAGAAGAAATAAAGAAGAATAATTGGAGAATGGGATTTGAGGCTCAAAAAGGAGAGGTTGTTGATTTAGTAGAAGAAGGAGTAATAGATCCGGCTAAAGTTTTACGAGTAGCATTGTCTAATGCTCAGAGTATTGTTTCTTTAATTTTAGCT
>JAGPEW010000056.1 GCA_018056825.1 Candidatus Sordicultor aquaticus | reverse complement strand
GCCCAAAATCCTTCCTCCAGTGGATGAGGAAATAACCAACCTTCTCACTCAGCTGGTAGAAAAAAGAGGAATGAAAGTTCATGTCAATGCTCAGGTGAAGAAAATTCATCGCTCAGGAAAATTACGAGTAACCTTTCTCCAAAAGGGAGAAGAAAAGGAGGTAGAGGGAGATTATGTTTTAGTAGCTACCGGAAGGATACCTCAGGTAGAAAATTTAGGGATAGAAAACTTGGGTTTAAAAATGGAAAACCGAGGTGTTTGGACGGATGAATTTTTGCGTACCTCTATCCCTCACCTTTATGCTCCAGGAGATGTCAATGGGAAATATCTCTTAGCTCATGTAGCCTATAAAGAGGCAGAAGTAGCAATAGGTCATATCAAAGGAGAGAAGGAGAAAATAAGTTATAAAGCAATACCCAATTGCATTTTTTCTTTTCCAGAAATAGCTTCTGTAGGTTTAACAGAGAAAGAGGCAGAAGCACAGGGATATGAGGTTAAAGTGGGGAGATTTCCCTTTCGAGCAAACGGTAAAGCTCTGATTGAGGGGGAAACTGAGGGTCTGGTAAAAATAGTCAGCGAAGCTAAAAATGGAGAGATACTAGGAGTCCATATTTTAGGACCTCATGCTTCAGATTTGATTGGAGAAGCAGTTTTGGCTCTAAATTTAGAATGCACTCCGCAGGAAATAGCTGAAACCATCCATCCTCATCCTACTCTCTCGGAAGCTTTAATGGAAGCAGCTCAAGGAGTTTTTTCCTCTCCTCTTCATTTCTCTTAAAGGAAGGTTAGATGGCGCTTAAGAAGTTACCTCTTTCTGATTTTCATCGCTCCCTGGGGGCTCGAATGGGGGTATTTTCTGGTTGGGAGATGCCTCTTTATTATCGTAGTATCCGGGAGGAGTATTTTAGCTGTATCAATAGTTGTGGACTCTTTGATATTTCCCATCTGGGAAAATTTTTTCTGCGAGGCAAAGAGGTAACTTCTTTTTTGGATTATGCTACTTGCCGCCAAGTGTCTAAAATTAAGGAAGGAAAAGGGAAATACACTTTTTTTCTCAACTGGCGAGGGGGAATAGTAGACGGAACGACTATCTTCAGAGAAAAAGAAGAGTGGATTTTGGTTTCCAATGCTGGAGCACGGGAAAAACTTTTCCACTGGCTCGATTATCTGATAAAGAATCAGAAATGGGAAGTAGAAGTAGAAGATGTAACGGAAAAAAAGACGTTTTTTGCTCTGCAAGGTCCTCAAGCCCAGCAAATAGTGAGGCAATTGTTCCCGGTTCCCAATGATAATTGGCCAAAGTTTTCTTTCCGGCAATTCTCTCCTGGGTTTCGAATAATCCATCTTGCTTTTTCTCGAGAAGATGGGTTTGAGATAATGAGCGATGTATCTTTGGGTTTGGAATGGTGGAAAAAACTGGTAGAAGAGGTGGAAAGCCGAGGGGGTGCGTTATGTGGACTAGGAGCAAGAGATCTCTTGCGCTTTGAAGCCACTTTTCCTCTTTATGGTCAGGAGATAGATGAGACTACTACTCCCTTGGAGTTGGGAAGAGAGGACCTTATAGATTGGGAGAAAGATGATTTTATTGGTAAAAAGCCCCTTCTTTTAGAAAAGGAAGAAGGTTCGAAAAAGAAGCTGGTGGGATTAGAAATTTTAGGACGGAGAATCCCTCGTTATGGTTATCCCCTTTACACGAAAGAAGGGATGCCTTGTGGTTATGTGACCAGTGGTAACTATTCTTTTTCCTGGCATAAAGTTTTAGCTCTGGGGTTTGTCAACCCTATCTATGGTGTAGAAGGAAATACCTTGCTGGTAGCTGCCCCTCGGACTAAGCTGGAAGCAAGAATAATAGGCTTACCTTTTGCGAAAGGAGGTTTATCGATATGAATATTCCTGATGGTTTACTTTATACCCGAGAGCATTTTTGGGTAAAAAAGGAAGGTGTGGTTATTTGTGGGATTACTGATTATGCTCAAAATGAGTTAGGAGATGTAGTATTCGTGGAGCTACCGGATGTGGGTAAGAAAGTAAAAAAAGGAGATAGAATAGGAGAAGTGGAGTCCATAAAAACAGTTTCCTATTTATACGCTCCTCTTTCTGGAGAAGTGATAGAAGTAAACAAAGAATTAGATAAGAAGCCAGAACTAATCAATCAAAGTCCTTACGGAGAGGGTTGGATTTGTAAAATTCAACCGGAAAACGAAGAGGAATTTAAAAATTTGATGAATAAAGAGGAATACGAAGCCTTTCTTAAAACCCAATGACAAGAGTAGTTAGAGCTCTCATTGATCCTCCTCTCTCTGGTTATGAAAATATGAGTAGAGATGAGGCGCTCCTGGAGACAGGCTCTTTGGATACTCCTTTGACCGTGCGTTTCTTTGAGTGGAGAGAGAAAACCCTCTCGGTGGGGAGATTCCAAAAAACCACAGAAATAGATTTTGAATACCTTAAAACTAAAAACCTTCCTTTGGTGCGCCGACCCACTGGGGGAAGAGCTATTTTACATGATAAGGAAGTTACTTTCAGTTTGTTTATCCCTTCTGTTTCTTTTAAGCAACATACTTTTTATTATGAGGAACTGCAAAAAGTTCTAACTCGGATGATGGAAAAAATGGGTATAAAAGTAGATAAAAAAGTAGAATCAGGCCTGTATACTTCTTCTCCTTATTGCTTTTCTATCCATGTTTCTCACGAGATAATGGTAGGGGGAAAGAAAATTATGGGAGTAGCTCAGGCTCGAGGAGAGAAAGGTAATCTCTTTCAGGCCTCTTTTGTTTTAGAAGCAGATAGAGAAGAGATTGCCTCTTGTTTTAAAGAAAGAGAAAAAGTTAAAAAAGAGCTGGAAAGTAATTTTCTTCCTCTTGGCGAGATTCTTTCTCCTTTACCGGAGAAACAGGAAATTTACCAATTACTTTTAAAAAGCTTAAAAGAAGAGTGGGGCGTAGAGGTAGAAGGGGGGAAGTGGGGGGCTGATGAGTTACAAAAAGCAGGAGAGCTTTTTTCTACCAAATATTATCCGGATTCTTCGTATCACACCGAAAGATAATCACCGAATTTATTTTTACCTCTTGCCAAAATCAGCTTTACCTATTAAAATAGAAAAGCACGGGGTCGTGGTGTAGCCTGGCCTAACACGTCAGCCTGTCACGTTGAAGATCGCGGGTTCAAATCCCGTCGACCCCGCCAAAGTGGTTTTGAGTATGCCGAGATAGCTCAGTAGGTAGAGCGAAGGACTGAAAATCCTTGCGTCCCCAGTTCGACTCTGGGTCTCGGCACCATAATGGGCGGAAGTAGCTCAGGTGGTAGAGCATCACCTTGCCAAGGTGGGGGTCGCGGGTTCAAATCCCGTCTTCCGCTCCATCGAGGGCGGCATAGCCAAGCGGCTAAGGCAGAGGACTGCAAATCCTTCATCCTCGGTTCAAGTCCGAGTGCCGCCTCCAAAAAGTATTGTATTTAATGGGCGACTAGTTCAGAGGAAGAATGCTTCCTTGACGCGGAAGAGGCCACTGGTTCGAGTCCAGTGTCGCCCACCATAAATAGATAAAATGATCTACGGCCCCCTTCTTTAGCGGTTTTCGTCTTTAGATATTTTTCCAACAACCTCAATTTTATTTGACATTTTAGGGAATTTTATATAGTATCTATTTGGTTATATTATTTGAATAGTGATCAAGAGAACCTGCGGTGAGGAAAATTTTCTGAAACCAAGGGTAGAAAATATTTAATGCCTGGTTCTACCTCAACCGTAGGGCCAGGCATTATTTTTTTGGGAAAGGAAGGCGAGAAGAATGAAAGTTCAGGAATGGATGGACAGCATCGTTAAGGAAGAAGAAAACGAAAAGTTCTTAGAGGGGGGAAGAGACTTTATAAACGATGAAGAAATAGAAAAGCTGTTGCAGAAAAACCGTAACCCCGAGCCCCAAAGAGTGCGAGACATCATTGCTAAATCGCTATCTCTTGAGCGCCTGGAGCCTGAAGAGACTGCTACGTTATTAAATGTAGAGGATGAAGAGCTGTGGGAAGAGATGTTCCGGGCAGGAGGAGAGATAAAAAGAAGTGTTTATGGAGATAGGATAGTAACTTTTGCTCCTCTTTACTGCAGTAATTTCTGTGTTAACAATTGCCAGTATTGTGGTTTCCGCCGGGAAAATGATTTGCAAAAAAGACATCGTTTGACTTTAGAAGAAGTGAGGAAAGAAACCGAGGTTTTAGTGTCCTTGGGGCATAAGAGATTGGTAGTGGTCTATGGAGAGCACCCTATCTCTGACGCCGACTATATTGCAAGTACCATTCAAACCATTTATGATACTAAAGTGGGGAATGGAGAAATTAGAAGAGTAAATGTCAATGCTGCTCCTATGGATGTGGCCCGGTATAAGATTCTAAAAGAGGTGGGCATTGGGACTTTCCAGGTTTTCCAGGAAACTTATCACCATGAAACTTATCGACGGCTTCACCCCTCAGGAATAAAGTCCAACTACCAATGGAGATTATATGCTCTCCATCGAGCTCAAGAAGCAGGAATTGATGATGTGGCTATTGGAGCTCTCTTTGGCTTATACGATTGGAAGTTTGAAGTGATGGGGCTTCTTTATCACACCATCGATTTAGAAAAACATTTTGCTGGAGTTGGCCCTCATACTATATCTTTCCCTCGCTTAGAGCCAGCAGTCAACACTCCTTTAGTGGAAGAAACCAAATACCGGGTGTCTGACCGAGACTTTAAACGTCTGGTTACCGTTATCAGACTTTCTGTGCCTTACACCGGGATGATACTCACTGCTCGAGAGCCAGCTCACATCCGACGAGATGTGATTCCGGTGGGGTGCACCCAAATTGATGCCTCCACTCGTATTGGTATTGGAGCTTATAGTGATAGCCAGAGTGAGCAGGAGTTAGAGCGTCAACAATTTCAAATTGGAGACCCTCGTTCTTTAGACGAAGTAATTCGGGAGCTGGCCCAAATGGGGTATATCACTTCTTTTTGCACTGCCGATTATCGTTGTGGAAGGACTGGAGAACACTTTATGGAAATAGCTAAAAAAGGTAAAATCCACTATTTCTGTATTCCTAATGCCATTTTGACTTTTAAAGAATATCTGGAAGATTATGCTTCTCCTCAAACTAAAGAGATAGGAGAAAAAGTCATCCAAGAGCACCTATCCAGCCTTAAAGATGGGATAAAACCTAAAGTAGAAGAATATTTACAGAGGATTGAAAAAGGTGAAAGAGACTTACGAGTTTGAGAAGTGGATTAAGCAAATAGAGGAAAAGGTACAGGGACTTTATAGAGAAGAGAAACTGGAAGTGATAGCCGAAGAAATCTACTCTCGCTATGGCGTGAGGGTATGGTTCAGCGAGGTTTTAGGAAAAAGGTGGTCGCATATTGCGGGGTGGGGAGGATACGACCCCACCCCCATCCATCAAGTTCTTCTCTCTCCTCGCTATGGTGTGACCATAGAGGGAGATGAAATTCCAGAGGCAGAAAGAGAAGCTCTCTTCTCTTTTATTAAAAAAGAGCTTCCTAATTAGCTTTTTATCCTTTCCACTATTTCCAGAGTTTCTCCCATTGGTCCAGAAAAATAGGCGTATTTGAACTCTCCACTTTGGGTGGGAGGGAGAGTGAACTTTACTCCCTTTTTCATTAGCTCTTTATGGGCTTCTTCTACGTTAGAAGTGGCCAGAGCCAGATGAAAAGAGGCAGAGAAGTTAAGTTCTTTTTCTTCTGGCCGATGAGGAGCGATGACCTCCAGC
>JAGPEW010000055.1 GCA_018056825.1 Candidatus Sordicultor aquaticus | reverse complement strand
CAGCAATAGCTGGATCTTTAAAGGCAGATTGTCTTACCACTGTAGTAGCTAACTTAGCAAACTCAGGTTGCCACTCTTTACGAGTACACCACTGCATAAACAGCCAAGCAGCTTCTTTGTTTTTGGCGGCCTTAGGAATTCCCAGAGCTCCACCATCATAGTAGCCAATGTAACCTTCACCAGCTTCAGCTGCTTCCATAACGCCTGGTTTAGTAGGTGGAAGGTCAACTCCAATTTTACCAATCACCACTGAACGGTTCGGGTCATTAGCTAAAAAGCCTAAGTTTTCCATATACAGAAAACCTTGAGCTATTATTCCCGTTCCAAATGTAGCTGCTGCCTCATCCCAGGTATAAGTTCTAACTCCTGGAGGAGCATACTGCAACATATCGACGTACCAGCGAAGAGCTTCTTTGGCTGTATCGCTATTCAAAGTTCCACCATTTTCCACACTGGTTCTCATATTTTCCAGGTTTATTCCCCAATTGTATACACCCCAGGTAGGCCAAATAGTTTCACAAAGCTCATAAGCCAAACAAGGATGAGTTTTTGCTTGTGCTACATGACCATAAAGCTCGATACCTTTTTCTTTTCCGTATTCAGTGAAGAACTTAGCAATGTCAGTATATTGTTCCCAAGTAGTAGGAACAGCTAAGGCATATCCATATTTCTCTTGGAAAGCAGCTTGTATTTCTGGGTCATTGAACAAATCGGTTCTATAGATGTAAGTCTTCAAGAAAGCTTCAAACGGTATACCGTAAAGATTGCCTTCTTTATCTTTGAAGGAGTCAATAAAACTAGTAAAATCGGGCAAATCAAAATCAGGATAAGTTAGTTCTGCATTCTCAGCCAAAGAGTTTAACTCAGATAACCAACCTTGTTCTAAATAACTAGCAAAGGCGTCCTGTTCTATATAGACAAAATCATAAATTCCAGTCCCAGCTTGCATATCCTGAATTTCTTTGTTGTACATTTCATCCCAGGAAGTAACCTCAAATTCTACTTTTATCCCCGTTAGTTCCTCAAATTGTGGAATAGCCACATCTCTTAAAGCTTTAGAAGGAGGAGTACTTTCCGACACACCATGAATTACCACTCCTTTATAAGGTTCAGCTGCTTTCTTCCACCAATCAGGATTAGCTACTTGAGCAAAAGCCACTGAGGAAACCAACAAAAAGCATAAAGCAAAAACCATAACTAATAGACGTTTTCTCACCAAAAACCATCTCCTTTCTTTTGATTCTTCTGAAGTTTCTAAAGCTGAAAACAAACTACCTTACTTTAAAAACAGAACTCCCTATCACCTCCCTCACCATATCGTATAGCCTCCATCCATAACTAAAACGCTTCCTGTAACATAAGAGGAAGCGGGAGAAGCCAGAAAAACACAAGGACCTTTAATTTCTTGTGGGTTACCTAAACGACCAAAGGGAGTAAGTTTTTTCCACAGTTCAGCATATTCAGGATATTCCTTTAGAAGGTCACCCACTAACTGCGTTTCCATATAACCAGGAGCAATGGTGTTAACTCGAACATTATAAGGAGCCCACTCTGAGGCTAAAGACTTAGTAAGCATAATTACTCCTGCTTTAGAAGAATTATAGTGAGATTGAGCTTGAGGAGTATTAACTATCAGTGCTGACATAGAAGAAATATTTATAATGCTTCCTTTTTTTCTCTTAATCATTTCTCTTCCTACTGCCTGGCAACACAAAAACACCCCATTTAAGTTTATATCTATAACTCTTTTCCAGTCTTCTTCCGGCATCTCTTCTGCCTTCATCCATTGTCCTACCCCAGCAGAGGTTACCAGAATATCAATTTTTCCGAAATGTTCCAGAGTTTTCTTAACCATTTCTTCTACTTCTGCTTTTTTAGTAACATCCACCCGGAGAGCTAAGGAATCCACTCCCCAAGACTGGATATTAGAGGCCACTTTTTGGGCTTTTTCCAAATTCAAATCTGCTACCACTACTTGAGCCCCTGCTTCTCCTAAAGCAGCGGCCATTTGTTCTCCTAAACCTTGCGCTCCACCAGTAACAATAGCTACTTCTCCTTGCAGGTTAAAAAGGTCTTTGACGTTTGAGTGCATCTTCTTATCCTCCTTTTAGTAAAAAGGCTGTTATCGCAAGCTCTGGTCGGGGCGAGCCGATTTGAACGGCCGACCACTCGCACCCCAAGCGAGTGCGCTTGCCAAGCTGCGCTACGCCCCGATCTTATTTCTTTAAAAAATTATAGAGAGAAAGACAAAGATTGTCAATGCTCCTGGGATTGGGGATTGATAACTTTTACTACTATTTCTCCTGGTTTAATCAATTGCAACCGTTCTCGAGCTAATTTTTCTATATACCAATCCTCACCCAAATATTCTTTTTCCTTTTCTAATTTCTCTACTTCTTCAGATAGTACTCTTTCTTTTTCTTCTAACTCTTTCATTTCCTTACTCAGAGTAAAATAATCTACCAACTTATTACTCAGGCGCAAATTAAAAGAAAATAGGCATAGCGCCAAAAAGATGAGAAATAAAAATTTTTCCCATCCCTTTTCAATAGCTGGTAACTTTGAAAACCTCTTTTCCTCGGAAAATAGCGGCATTATCCAACTCTTCCTCGATTCTCAATAGCTGATTGTACTTAGCCGTCCTCTCCGAGCGGCATAGAGAACCAGTTTTTATTTGGCCAGCATTGCACCCCACTGCGAGATCAGCAATGGTACTGTCTTCAGTTTCCCCGGAGCGATGAGAAATAACGGAAGTATATCCAGCTCTCTTAGCTATTTCAATAGTTTCTAAAGTTTCAGTAAGAGTCCCAATTTGATTTAGCTTAATAAGAATGGAATTACAACATTTCTCTTTAATCCCTCGAAGCAATCTCTCTTTATTAGTTACAAATAAGTCATCGCCTACCAATTGCACCTTATCACCCAAAGCAAAGGTCAGCTTTTTCCACCCTTCCCAGTCTTCTTCAGCTAGACCATCCTCGATAGAGATGATGGGATACTTCTCCACCAAACGGCGGTAAAAATCAATCATTTCCTCTACGTTACGGCGTACTCCTTCTCGCTCAAAAACGTATATTCCATCTTTGTACAGTTCAGAAGCAGCAGTGTCTAAAGCTAAATAAACATCTTTACCCGGCTCATAGCCAGCCAGCTGTATAGCTTCCAGTATTACTTCAATAGCTGCCTCGGAAGAATGAAGATTAGGTGCAAAGCCTCCTTCATCTCCCACTCCGGTCGAGTAACCACTTCGTTTTAAAACTTTAGCCAAATTATGAAAGACTTCCACTCCCATTCTTAAACTCTCACTAAAAGAACGAGCACCGCAGGGAACAATCATAAATTCCTGGATATCTACCCCACTATCAGCATGTTTTCCTCCGTTCAAAATATTCATAAGAGGAACGGGCAACTCTCGAGCATTAGTTCCCCCCAAGTAACGATAAAGAGAGAGCCCGCTATAATCAGCCGCTGCCTTAGCCACTGCCAAAGAAACTCCCAAAATGGCATTGGCTCCTAATTTACCTTTATTGGGTGTTCCGTCTAATTCAATAAGAGTTTTATCCACAACTGCTTGGTCTAGCGCATCTAAACCAATGATTTCCGGAGCGATAATTTGATTAACATTCTCTACCGCCTTGCGCACTCCTTTACCCAAATAACGTCTTTTATCACCATCTCGCAATTCTATCGCTTCAAAAGTGCCGGTGGAAGCTCCAGAAGGTACAGCTGCTCGGCCAAAAGCTCCCGATGCTAAAGTTACATCTACTTCTACTGTGGGGTTTCCTCGAGAATCAAGAATCTCTCGAGCATGAACATCAAAAATAGTACTCATTCTCTATCAACTCCCTTTCTATCAAATTGGCTAACTTTTACTATGCTACCTTCAGGTATTTTATCCAGAATATTCCAAGGAGAAAGGACTTTTCCCACTACTTCCACTGCACTGGCCGGCCTAATTTCTTTTCCTTTACTCACGGGAGTAGGACCAAAGAAAATACAAAGACAAGCGCCATCCGGCCAATAAGCTATATCACCTTCCTCCACCACTTCTTGAGGAGAAATGATAGAACTCCGCAGGGGAATAGTAAAATAGATTTCCTTCCCCCACCGATTAACTCGTGCCTCGAGGGGTAAAACACGGAAAATCTCTTCTGATAGGGAATTATCATTAAGCTCTGCTTCTATTGCAATTCCCTTTCCAGGAAAGGAAAACTCTATTTTTTTAGGCACCACATTCCTCCTCCTTTCCATACTCTTCCTAAGTTAAAAGATAAGTGCTCTAAAAGAAAAGGTGCTTTTTTAAAGGCTTCTTCTTCGCTCATAGGACCATTAGCTAGGGAAAAGAGAGCTAAAACTTTATCTTCCCAGAGAGTAAAAGCTTCTTCAGTAATTTTCCCTCCTACCAAAAGGAGAGGTTTTCCCCATCTCTCACATTTTTCTTTCACTCCACTCACTACTTTACCATAAAGAGATTGTTTATCAACTTTTCCCTCTCCACTTATTACTAAGTCTGCTTTTTTAATTTCTTCTTCCACACCTAAAATATCCATAATCAATTGAATACCAGAGGTAAATTTTGCCCCCCAAAAGGCATATAATCCTGCTCCTATCCCTCCTGCTGCCCCTGCACCCGGTAAATAGTCGATTTCTATTCCGGTGTGTTCTTTAACTAATCGAGCATAATTACGTAAACCTCGGTCTAACATTTCTACCTCTTCAGGATTAGCCCCTTTCTGTGGACCATAAACATAAGCCGCCCCTTCTTCTCCGTAAAGGGGGTTCTTCACGTCACAGGCAATAATCAGTTCCACTCCTTCTGGTTTCTTAAATAAATGTTGAGAGTCAATAGAAGAGAGGAGGAGTAAATCATCACCCTCTCCTTTTAGCTCTCTCCCTTCCTGGTCAAAAAATTTTACTCCCAGAGCTCTCAGTGCTCCCATTCCCCCGTCGTTGGTAGCACTGCCCCCTATTCCTAATATGATATGGCGAAATCCCAAATTTACTGCCTCTTTTATCAGTTCCCCTACCCCGTAGGTAGTGGTAAAACGGGGATTTCTTTCCTCAGGTGGAAGAAGCGTTAGCCCTGCCACTTCGGCCATTTCTAAAACTGCTATCTCTTCGTTAGATATCACTCCAATATGAGCTTTTACCTTCTCTCCTCGAGGGCCAGTTACTTCTTTTTCTATCATTTTACCTTTTGTTCCTTGCACTAACACCTCTATCGTACCTTCTCCTCCATCAGCTAAAGGCCGCTCTACTATTAGCCAGCTCTCATCCACCCTCTGCAGCCCTTTTTTAATCAACGAAGCAACTTCAGTGCTCTTTAAACTACCTTTAAAGGAATCAGGAGCAACCAATATCCTCACTCTTCTATTTTCTCCTTTTTTAACACCTCGTATAGGGCCTCTCCTTTTTCTCTACCTTCCAAATTTTTCACCCGCACCACTATCTGGTAGGTGGGAGTAAAAACTGTAATTTCATCTCCTAAATTAAGCTCTGTCCCCGGTTTAGCCACTTTTCCATTTACTAAAACTTTTCCGCTTTTGCAAGCTACTTGAGCCAAAGGCCTCCTTTTAATCAAAGAAGAAACTTTTAGAAATTTATCTAGTCTCACAGTCTTCCCAGGGTAAGAGCACTTCTTCTCCCCACTCCGGGAAAAGAGAATAATCTCCCTTCCCTCCTGCCACTACCATCAAGAGAACCGAAAGTGCCCCACGCTCTTTAACCAGTTTTTCTAGCTCTTCTTTACTTGTTTCTTCTCGAA
>JAGPEW010000054.1 GCA_018056825.1 Candidatus Sordicultor aquaticus | reverse complement strand
GTTGAAGACCAAAATTCGCGGGGAATTGTTTATCTCCAATTCTTCTAAAAGCTGATTTATAATTTGAAAATGTAGATAGTAATCTTTGTCGGAAAGGTCTATTACTTCTAGAACTAAGTCAGCATCTTTAATTTCTTCCAAAGTAGCTCGAAAAGCATCTTTTATAGTAGGAGGCATTTCCCGAATGAACCCTACAGTATCAGTAAAAAGAGTCTCACCCACGCCAGGAATAAACAGTTTTCTTGTAGTAGGATCTAAAGTAGCAAACATTCTCTTTTCCACGTAAACCTGAGAACCAGTTAAAGCGTTTAGTAAAGTAGATTTTCCAGCGTTAGTATATCCCACCAAAGCAACATTAGGAATGTTTCTTTCTCGACGAAGATTTCTTTGTACTTCTCTCTGTTTTTCTATTTTTGTTAACTCTTG
The DNA here is from genome assembly GCA_018056825.1 of Candidatus Sordicultor aquaticus. Taxonomy (GTDB): domain Bacteria; phylum Atribacterota; class Atribacteria; order Atribacterales; family Caldatribacteriaceae; genus Sordicultor; species Sordicultor aquaticus. The sequence goes on along the minus strand of JAGPEW010000054.1, from coordinate 5,447 downwards.
GTTTAGATGAGCAATGCGATCCTTAATTTTTCTTCTTTCTACTTCAATTTTTTGCTCGCCTGGCCCTCGGGTACCGATACCCCCTCCAGTTTGAGATAAATCTTTACCTTTCCCCGTTAAACGACTTAGCTGATAGCGAAGCCGAGCTAATTCTACTTTGATTTTCCCTTGAGCAGTATGAGCTCTCTGAGCAAATATTTCATGAATTAAAGCATTCTTGGTATAAACAGGAACTTGCCAAATTTCTTCTAAGTTCTTCTGTTGAGACGGAGTTATTTCCACATTAAATAAAACAAAGTTAACCTCCGGAGTACTCTCTAATAGACTCTTTATCTCCTCCACTTTTCCCCTGCCCAAGTAGTATTTATAAAAGGGATTTTTTACCCGAGCTTCTATTATTCCCAAAACTTTCCAGCCCGCACTCCAGGAAATTTCTTCAAACTCTTTTCTTTCTCCTTCCTCGAAAGAGTCACTTTCTCGGTCTACAAAAACCAAAATCCCTCTTTTTTCCTCCAACTCTTTATCCATTACCTCCCTTATAAAGATTTTTAATAATATCCCAGTACATTCTCATTCTCTCTCTTAAACCCTTAACTAATCCTAGTTTTTCCTCTTTCATAACTTGAGTCAGTCCCGGGAGTTTAACTAATTTTACTTTCACTTCGTTTTTGCGGATATAACGATTAATGGCCACCTCTACTCCATAACGAGAAATTTCCATATCAGGAATGTTACGCAAAATGTCAACTCTTATAGCTCTCTGACCAGAAAGAAAAGGAGCAATTTTTTGAGCAAAATCGGTGGCAAAGCGACCATCTTCAAAGATGCCAATAGTAACATCAGCTTCATTGTCCATAACTGGCCTAATCAAATCAATTACATGCTGAGGAGTAAGTCCTATCAAGTCGGCATCTAATAGGAGTACTACATTAGAAGTAGTACTCATCAACCCTTGATAGAGAGCTCCGCCTTTACCTACGTTGTATAATAATTCTACTACTTCTACTCCTTTACTTTTAGCAACATCTACTGTATGGTCAGTAGAACCATCGCTTACCACCACAATCTGATTAAGAAAAGGAATAGCTTTTAGAACATCAATAATAGGACCAATGGTTTTTTCTTCATTGTAAGCAGCTATGATAGCTGTAGCTTTAGTATTTATGTCTACTTCCATACATCAGGCTTTTGGAGCCAATTCCTCCTTTAATTTTAAAAGAAGATCTAAGAGCTCTTCTTTTTTCGTCTCCCATCTCTTATCCATCTGACGAACTTTAATCTCTACAATACCTCCCGAAGGTGCTTTCTCTCCCACAATTACCTGAAGAGGAAAACCAATTAAATCTGCTTCATTAAATTTATAACCAGCACTAAATTCTCGATCATCTATTACTACCTCAAAGTTTTTCCCTTTCAAATCTTGGTAAATTTCTTCTGCCACTTCTTGTTGTTCAGGCTTTTTCCAGTTAATTGGTATTATTGTAACCTCATACGGTGAAATATTGAGAGGCCACTGAATTCCTTTCTCATCATGGTAAGCCTCAATGGCTGCAGCCATAGTTCTACCTATACCAATACCATAACAACCCATAATTAGCGGTTTTTCTTCCCCATCTCTATCTACAAAATAAGCTCTCATGGGTTCACTATATTTGGTCCCTAACTGAAATATGTGACCTACTTCTATCCCTTTCTTCTCTTCTAACTTAGCTCCACAGTGAGGACATGTTTCCTCATCTTTAGTAGTACTAAAATCACAAACCGGACATACCCACAATTTTTCTTCTCCGGAATCAGCAAGAATTAGAAATTCGTGAGATACTTCTCCACCAATTACTCCACTTTCTGCTGGAACAGCTTTATAAGATAAGCCACAACGACTGAAAACTCTACAGTAAGCATTGTACATCTTATCGTAACTAACTTTTAACCCTTCCCAATCCCTATCAAAACTGTATAGATCTTTCATTATAAACTCTCGAGCTCTCATTACCCCAAACCGGGGCCTAATTTCATCTCTAAATTTAGTTTGAATCTGGTATAATAAAAGAGGAAGTTGACGGTAAGAACGAATCTCGCGGCGGGCTAAATCAGTAATTACTTCTTCATGAGTAGGTCCAAGGCAAAAGTCTCTATCCTTACGGTCTTTTAATCGAAGCAACTCTGGTCCATAAATATCCCATCTTCCCGTTTCTTTCCACAGTTCTCCGGGATGTAAGGTGGGTAGAAGTAACTCCTGTCCTCCTGCTCTATCCATTTCTTCTTTAACTATTTTAGTAATTTTATTAAGCACTCGTAGTCCTAAAGGTAAAAAAATATAAATACCTGAAGAGAGCTGCCTAATCATTCCGGACCGCAACATCAAACTGTGGCTTGCTATTTCTGCTTCTTGGGGGTTCTCTTTTAAAGTGGGAACAAAAAGCGAAGACATCCTCAAGGTTTTTTCTCCTCCATTTCTTCTATAATCAAATTTATCAATTCTTCTTCTGCCTCTTCTTGCTTAACCAATTTTATCCTCTCTCCCCGAGAAAAAAGAAGAGCTCTATCTTTGGTAGCAAAAGCAATACCCCAATCTGCTTCTTTCGCTTCTCCTGGTCCATTTACTTCACAACCCATTATAGCCACTTTACCTACCATCTTTATTTTTCTCTCTTTTACTTTCTGCTTAAAGTGTTGGGTTAACATTACTACATCCCCCTTTCTTCGGGCACAAGTAGGACAGGAGATTATTTCTAATCCTCGAGACCTTAGTTTCAAAGCTTCTAAAATACTCCAGGCTATTCGAGTCTCTAAAACCGGTGTAGGAGCAGTTAAAGAAACTCGGATATTGTTTCCTATCCCCTCTCGCAAAATTATCCCCAAAGCGATAGAAGATTTGACAATTCCTTCTTCTCCCTCCCCTGCTTCGGTCAATCCCACATGTAAAGGGTAAAAAAAAGCCTGGCTTAATTTATCATATATAGCAATAGTTTCTTCTACATCGGTAGATTTAGCAGAAAGAATTATATTTCTAAAGTTATTTTTTTCAGGAATAGCCAATAACTCTTCCAAACTGTCAAAAAGTGCTTCTACTCGATTTTTTTTTCGGTAGCGAGGGGGGATAGAACCAGTATTAGCCCCTAAGCGAAGGGCTAAGTTTTTATCTTTTAAGATTTTTATCAATTCTTCCAAATTTTCTTGATTACCCACTGTGCCAGGGTTTATCCTTACTGCATCTATACCCAGCTGAGCTGCTTTTATCCCCAAGTCCAAACGAAAATGAACATCAGCTATTAAGGGAAGGTCTACTTGCTTTTTAATCCGAGAAAGACCAAAAAGAGATCCTTCATCAGGCACAGCTAAACGAAAAATCTCGCATCCTTCCTCTTGAGCTTCTTTTATTTCTTCTATACTTTCACTAACCTTAGCGGGGCTTTCTCTCCCCATTGCTTCTACCCAGATAGGGTTAGTACTCCCCACTTTTATTCTTCCCAAAGGGACTTCCTGAGTATTCTCTCTTTTCATTCTCCTACCACTATTCTTATAATATCTTGATAGGTAGCAAAAATAGCTAAAGAAAAGATTAAAACTATCCCGATAAAATAAACCCACCCTACTTTTTCTGGTTCTAGGGGTTTACCCCGAATTTTTTCATAAAGGAAAAGCAATAAGTATCCCCCATCCAATACGGGTATGGGCAAAAGATTAAAAAGAGCTAAGGATACACTAACCACTGCAGAGAACATAAGAAGGTTTAAAAACCCTAACTGAGCCGCTTGGCCAGCTATTTGAGCTATACCCAAGGGACCGGCCACCTCTGCTGGAACTTTTCCCAAAATAATATAAAGTAAACCCAAAGCAGTAAGGATAAACCAGTTAACCACTGTTTTAGCGCTGTTAAATAAAGTTAAAAAGGGGTTTAATCTTTGGTTTTCTACTCCAAAAACTACCTGAATAAGCGCTCGTTTTTCCGCCTCATTCCACTCCGGAACAACTTTTAAGTTTATTTTCTCTTCCCCTCTCTTTACTGTCAACTCTATTTCCTCTCCAGGATTAGAAGAAATAATATTTATTACCTCATCTAGATTAGAAGTAGGTTTTCCGTTAACCGCTAAAATTACATCTCCTACTCTTATTCCTGCTTGGTCTGCTGGTCCACCGGCTATTACTTCTTGCACCTTCAGATTTCCAGTGGGGATTCCTGTTACGCTAAAAACAATAAACAATAAAACTATGGAAAGTACTATATTCATAATAGGACCAGCTGCTACAATGAGGCTGCGCTGCCACAGAGGTTTGTGATCAAATCTCTTCTCTAGAGGAATCTGGGTTTCTTCATATCCTTCAATAACATTTCCTTCCATTCCTCCCATTTTTACAAAACCACCAAGAGGTAGAAGACGAATAGAAAATTCGGTTTCTCCTCGGGTAAAAGATACCAATTGAGGGCCATAACCTATGGAAAAACTCAAAACTTGTACCCCAAACCACTTAGCCATAATGAAATGCCCAAATTCATGAACTATTATTAAAAGGCTAATGACAAAGATAAAAGCTAATATAGTTATTATCATTGTAAATTATTTCCTTCCAAAACTAATGTTTGAGCTAATCGATAACCTTGGTGATAGATAGTTTTTACTTTTTCTAAACTCTCTGGAGGGCTAATCTCTTGCTCTAAAACTCTTTCTAAGATAAGAGGTATATCCCCAAAGCAAATTTCTCTAGAGAGAAAAGCCCTAACCAATGCTTCATCAGCTCCACAAAAAAGCGCCGCATAACCCTTACCTTTTCTACTTGCCTCTCTGGCTAAATAAAAACCAACAAATTTTTCTGGCACAGGATAGCTAAAACTCAAAGACTTAATTTGAGAGAAATCTAGACTTTGGAAGGGGTTTTCCTCTCTTTTTCCTTTAGATATGGCATTTAAAATTACCGATCTCATATCCGGAGGAGAAAGCAAGGCTAAAGAGAATCCATCTCTTAATTCTATTAAGGCATGGATAAAACTTTCTCTTTGCACCACTACTTCTATTTCTTCAACGTCAAATCCAAACAAAGAAGAAGCTTCAATAACTTCTAACCCCTTATTTATCAGATTAGCGGAATCAATAGTGATTTTAGCTCCCATCTTCCAATTAGGATGAGCTAAAGCCATTTCCGGAGTAATATCATCCCATCGACCCTGCCACTCATAAAATGCTCCCCCAGAAGCGGTCAAATAAATTCGGGAAACCTCTTCCCTTTTAACTCCTTTGAACATTTGCCACAGAGCATTATGTTCGCTGTCTAAAGGTATTAAATTTTCTCGACCCTTAAGGAGGTGAGACTTTAATTCCCCGGCTAGTATAATGACCTCTTTACTAGCCACCCATAGGGTATGAGACGTATCCATAAGTTTCCAGAATAAATCTAAAAATTCTATTCCACTCGCAGCAAAGAAAATCCCCTCTGTTTCGTGAAAAATG
>JAGPEW010000053.1 GCA_018056825.1 Candidatus Sordicultor aquaticus | reverse complement strand
GTATCTTCTTTACGCAAAGTAACTCCGTAGTTTTCTTCTCCTTCTTTAAAAGTAGCTACAATTTTCATATCCGGCAAAAACTTCACCCGGTAAGCAACTTCTGATAAATCATTCACTACTGCGTCAGCTCTTCCATTCATAACCTCCATATAAGCCTTGTCAGTGGTGTCAAATCTCTTTATTTCTTTTACTCCCTCTATTTCACTAACCGCCAAATCTCCAGTGGTTCCGATTTGCACTGCTACCACTTTTCCCACTAAATCTTCTGGTCCTTTAATGGAATCATTGTCTTTCCTTACGGCAATAGCCTGAGAAGTAACATAATAAGGGTCACTCATCGCTTTAGATTTTAGCCTCTCTTCAGTAATAGACGTAGCAGACATTATAATATCAAATTTTTTGGCATCCAGAGCCGGGAAAATACCATCCCAGGCGGTATCTATAAATACTGCTTCCACACCTAATTCTTCAGCAATCGCTCTACCTAAATCAATATCAAAACCCACAATTTCTCCACTTTCATCATGAAATTCCATAGGGGGGTAAGTAGCATCAGTACCGATAATGATTTTCCCTCGAGCTTTAATATCATCTAGAGTAGAAGCACTGGCGATGCTGGAGAAAACAAGAGAAAATACTAGTATCCCTAACCAAAAAACACAATTCCTTTTCATTACCACTCCTCCTTTTTTAGGAATGATACAACGCCCCCCTAACCCTGTCAATACATAATTGAACCACAAAATAGCTCTTAATTCTTATCACCAAAGTTATATTTACCCAATCTTATACTACTTTAATCTTGGTATAATAAAGGTAAAATCAAATAGTAAAGAAGGCGATTTATGAATATATATTGGAAAGCGTTACTATTTTTGTTCTGCGTCAGTTTCTTCCATTTTGGCTATGATATTACAGAATGGGAATCTTTAAAGCCTTTCTTTGGAACAAGCGAATCTATATTCCAGCATCTCAAGATGGCTTTTTGGGGATACTTACTTCTATCGGCACTTGAATATTTCTTACTTAAAAGGGAAATATATCAAAAAATCAAGAATTTCTGGTATTCCAGAATATTTTCAGCAATTATAGTTCCCTGGATAGTGGTATTAGTATGGTATTTACTCCCCGCTATTTACGGAAGAGTAGAATCTCTAACCATCGAACTATTCTGGGCACTATTAGCCACATACTTATCAGGAGTTCTCACCATACAAATAGAGAAAGAAACAGAAAGGACCCCATTTTCTACTAATACCAAGGCGATTCTTTTAATTCTTCTTGTAGTTTCAGCTTTTATGTTTATTATTTTTACCTATAAATTACCCTGGGTAGATTTATTTGCTAACCCAGAAACTTTATAAAGAGACAGTAATCACTTTTCTGGTTTTTGGAGAGATATACCCAAAATTTCCAGCTGCTTTTCTTCTACTGGAGCGGGAGCCCCTGTTAAAAGGCATACCCCCTTCTGGGTTTTGGGGAAAGCAATAACTTCTCGAATAGAAATCTCACCACTCATTAACATAACTAATCGGTCAAATCCCAGAGCAATTCCTCCGTGAGGAGGACAACCATATTGCAGGGCTTCGATAAAGAAACCAAATTTCTGCTCAATTTCCTCTTCTTTTAAATTCAAAAGAGTAAAGATTCTTCTCTGTAAATCCATGCGATGTATACGAATACTTCCTCCTCCCACCTCATAGCCATTTAAAACTAAGTCATAAGCTTTGGATTTTACTTTCTCTGGATGACTATCCAGAAATTTAAGATCTTCTTCTTTAGGTGAAGTAAAAGGATGGTGAACCGAATCCCAGCGTTTTTCTTCTTCATTCCACTCTACCAGAGGAAAATCAGTTATCCAGCAAAATTGAAAAGGCTTTTTATTTTTTATCTCTTCTTCACCCAACTCAAACCGTAAATTACCCATAAAATTCAGTATCCTAGATCTCTCACCCCAACCTAAAAGAAGCAAAGCATTTTCTCCAAAGGGATATTTATTTACTATTCCTTGCCAACATTCTTCAGAAAGCTTATTCTTTAAGGGAGAAGAAGCCACAGAACCTCCTTTAATCCAGGATAGGGAAAGAGAGTTTTCTTTAGCTTTCTCCGAGAGAACATCTAATTTTTTTCGAGAAAAATCTTCTCCTTGAGGCAAGAAAAGAGCTTTAACGGCAAGGTTATTTCCTACCCGAGAAAAAGAAGCTATTTCCTTTCCTAAAAGTTCGGTAAGGTCATCAATTTCCCAGGGAATACGTAAATCAGGTTTATCTGTACCATATTTTTCCATCGCTTCATCATAAGAAAGTCGGGGGAAAGGAGGCTCAATTACCACTCCTAAAGCTTCTTTGAAAATATAAATCATCATTTCTTCTACCAACTGAATAATATCTTCTGGCTCTATAAAAGACATTTCTATATCCACCTGAGTAAATTCTGGCTGCCGGTCAGCTCGCAAGTCTTCATCTCGAAAACATCGGACTATTTGAAAATAACGGTCAAAACCAGAAATCATCAAAATTTGTTTAAAAAGCTGAGGAGATTGAGGAAGAGCATAAAAGTTGCCCGGGTTGAGTCTACTAGGAACTAAAAAATCTCGAGCTCCCTCGGGAGTGCTTTTAGTAAGAAAAGGAGTCTCTACTTCGAGAAACTCTCTCTCAGAGAGAAATCGGCGTATTAGCTGAGCTACATGATGACGGAGGATTAAGTTCTTCTGCATTTTACCTCGACGAAGGTCCAAATAGCGATAGCGAAGACGGATAGACTCATCTGTTTCTTTATTTCCCTCTATCTCAAAAGGAGGTAAAGGAGAAGAAGACAAAACTTCTAAGTCTTCTATCGTAACTTCTATCTCTCCAGTAGAAATCCGAGGATTGACTAGCCCTTCCGGGCGCTCTTTTACTACCCCTTTAACTTTGATAACATACTCTGGCCTAACTCGAGAAGCTTGAGCATAAAGTTCCTCTTTATTGTCTACTACCAGTTGAGTAATACCCCATCTATCCCGTAAATCAATGAATAAAATTCCTCCATGGTCTCGCAAACGACTTACCCAGCCAGTTAACCACACTTTTTTTCCTACATCTTCTTTTTTTAATTCGCCACAAGTATGAGTCCTCAGCATTTTTCTTTTTCCTCCAATAATTTAGCTAACAACTTTTCTTTGTTGACCGACATTTGCTCTCCCGAAGACATGTCCTTCCAAATAAACTCTCCTTTATTTTTTTCTTCTTTACCCACTATAATTACAGTATTTATTCCCATTTTTTGAGCTTTTTTAAGATGATATTTTAATCCTTTATCACCAAATTCTAAATAAAAAGGGATAGACTTTTCTCCTAGAAATGAAGCCAGCTGCAACAAAGGTTTCTCTCCCACCTTATCCAAGGGAGCAAGATAAAAAAGAGGCCGCTTCTTAAGAGAAGAAGGGTCATATTTTTTAGCTAAAAGAAGAATCATCCTCTCCATTCCAGCAGCAAAGCCTACTCCCGGAACAGGAGGACCTCCTAAAGCAGAAGATAAATTGTCATATCTTCCTCCTCCTGCTACCGCATCCTGCGCTCCTAATTCCCCGGTCTTAATTTCAAAAGCAGTCCTCGTATAGTAATCTAAACCTCTTACTAAATAAGGATTGATAGAAAAAGAGATATCTAATTCCTTTAAAATCTCTATTAAATCATCCTGGTGCTCTCGACATTCCTCGCACAGAAAATCTTGCACTAGAGGAAAAACAGAGGAATGAATAACCTCCTGGCAGACTTCTTCTTTGCAATCTAGAACCCGGAGAGGATTTTTATCTATTCTAGCTCTACAGTTAGCACAAAGATTATTACCTTCCCTTTTTAAAAAATTTTTAAGAACTTTTATATATTCAACTCTACAATCGCTGCAACCTAAGTTATTGATTTCCAAAGAAAGATTTTCTAATCCCAACTTTTTACTTATGAGCCAAGCTATAAGAATAATTTCCGCATCACAAGCAGGTTGAGGAAAGCCGATGGCCTCAAAACCAAATTGGTGAAATTGTCTCATTCTCCCGGCCTGAGGTCGCTCATAGCGAAACATAGGACCCATATAGAACCATTTAATTCGAGGGTTAGAAATATTTAAACCATGCTCTAAGTAGGCTCTCATAATGGGAGCTGTTCCCTCGGGACGAAGAGTTAAGCTCCGTCCTCCTTTGTCTAAAAAGGTATACATTTCTTTTTGCACAATATCAGTAATTTCACCTACTCCCCGAGCAAAAAGGTCAGTACTTTCAAAAATGGGAGTTCTTATCTCTTCATATTGAAAAGTAGAAGCCACAGAGCGTACTGTTTCTTCTACTTTATACCAGAGATAAATTTCTTCTCCCCATATATCCCGAGTTCCCTTAGGAACTCTAATAAAGCTCATTATTTTCCTCCTTTAGTCTCTGAGAGCAAAATAATCTCTTCCTCAGTTTCCCGAAATTATTTTTACTTCGCCTTCCCCCATTTTCTCCACTAATCTTTCTACATCCCTAAAATGAGGAAGAGCACTTTGCGCTCCTACTTTAGTACAAGCAATAGCTCCAGCATTATTCGCAAGTTTTAAAGCTCCTATCCAATCTTTGCCCATACCAATTCCCACCACCAACCCTCCATTAAAAGCATCTCCAGCAGCAGTGGTATCTTCCACTTTTACCTCCCGAGCAGGAAGATAAACAAATTGGTTATCTTCATAGCTTGCCAGTGCTCCCTCCCCTCCTAAAGTAATTACCTTTCGTGCCGGACAACGTTCATCCAAAACCTGGATAGCTTTTATAGCATCGTTAAGACTCCTAATTTTAACTCCACTTAGAACTTCTGCCTCATACTTATTCGGAGTAATTATATCATCGGCAGTCAAAATCTCTATGGGAAAAGGCTGAGCAGGAGCAGGATTAAGCACCACTCTCACTCCAAAGCGGTGAGCATGCTCAATACACTTTTTCACTACTTCATGAGGTATTTCCAATTGTAAAACTAAAAAATCACTAGCTTTAAAAAGCTCTAAAGCATTATTCAAATCTGTAACAGAAAGCTCCATATTGGCACCAGGAGCCACTAGAATCCTATTTTCTCCTTTTTCATCCACAAATATAAAAGCTAAACCAGTATGAACTAAAACTTGTCTAGTAACGAAAGCAAAATCTACGTTTTCTTGCGCTAAGTTGGTAAACAATCGCTCCCCGAATTCATCATCCCCCACTTTACCAATCATACTCACCAGTGCTCCTAAACGAGCACAAGCTACAGCCTGATTATTGCCCTTGCCCCCGGGAAGCATGGAAAATTCTTTGACAAATAAATTCTCTCCCACTTCTGGCATCCGCTCAATTTTAAGTATCATGTCTATATTTAAGCTTCCTACTACTAAAACTTTCGGCTTAGACAAAAACTTCACCTCCATAACATTGCTGAACATATATTTTACTATATTTTTGCTCTATCCGGGGGAAACATTCTACAGTAAAAAGAGAATCATTTTATAGAAAAAAGGGGCGGAGGCATTATTAAAATGCTCTAATATTGTAGGAATTGATGACGCAAACATTCAGTAACAACAAAAAGAAGGGAAGTTACGGAAATTTCTCCCTTATAGTTTCTGGTATAATGAAAATTAAACCTAGTAATCAGGAGGCGAAAAGATTGATTCAAATAAAAACGGCTTTAATTAGTGTTTCTGATAAAACCGGTTTAGAGGAGTTAGCTCCCTTTTTACAAAAGCAAGGTGTGGAGATAATGGCGACCGGTGGAACAGCCAAATTTATCCATGATTTAGGAATAGAGGTAAAAGAAGTTTCCGAAGTTACCGGATTTCCAGAAATACTGGGAGGACGAGTAAAAACTTTACATCCAGTAATCGAAGGAGGAATATTAGCC